>CASEPW010000050.1 GCA_949289925.1 uncultured Mycoplasmataceae bacterium | reverse complement strand
TTTTAATTTCCATTTTATATATTAAAATGTATAAATATGAAAAAATCAATTATTGAGTTTAGAAATATATATTTTTCATATTCAAATAATGATAATTACAATTTATCAAATTTGTCTTTTAATGTTTTTGAAAATGAATATATATGCATAATAGGTCATAATGGTTCAGGAAAATCAACTATATCAAAAATATTATCTGGATTATTAAAGCCAAAAAGTGGTTCAATATATATTAAGGGTATAGAAGTAAATAATCAAAATGTTAATGAACTTAAAAAAAATATAGGAATAATTTTTCAAAATCCAGATAATCAATTTGTTGGTATCACTGCTGAAGATGATATAGCATTTGGTTTAGAAAATTATTTAATTAAACATGAAAATATGCAAGAAATCATAGATGAATCATCAAAAATTATAAACATAACTCCACTATTAAAAAAAGAAGTTCATTCATTATCTGGAGGACAAAAACAAAAGGTTGGTATAACTTCAGTGTTATCTCTTTTACCATCTATTATAATTTTTGATGAATCAACATCAATGCTTGATTCAAAGGCAAAAAATGAATTAAAGAAATTAATGAAATTCTTACAAAAAGATTTAAATAAAACTGTTATTTCCATCACTCATGACATGGAAGAATTAAAAAATGCAGATCGTATATTTTTTATGTCAAATGGGGAATTAATAAAGGTTGATAAACCAATCAATTTATTATTTGATGCTAAGTTTATGTCAGAAAACTCTCTTGATGTTCCTTATGATATTAAAATAATGCATTTAATAAGAAATAAAGGTTTTAATGTTATTGAGTCATTAGATCATGATGAAATAATAAAGCAGGTGATTAAATGAAAATAAACGACATAGCTATTGAATTAAAAAACTTATATTGTGTTTACAATGAAAAAACTGATAGACAATTTATAGCATTAAGAAATATAAATTATACATTTAAAAAGGGTAAGATATATTTCATTATTGGTAAATCTGGATGTGGAAAATCAACACTACTTTCTTTTTTTAACGGTTTATCTTTTCCAAAGTATGGTAGTGTACAAATTGGTAATAATGTGCTTGATTCTAAGAACAATTTAAACAATGCAATTATTAATGTTATTGAAACAGTAGATGATTCAGTATGTAAAAAAATTAAATTTGATAAAAACACACAAAAAATATTAATCTTTGAATGTGCAAGTGATTTAAGAAAGAATCAATTATTTATCTTTTTAAATGCATATAATAGAGTAAAAGATGTTTCTATTAAAAGCATCAATTCTAAAAATATAAAAAAGAAAAATAATAAAAATAAATTATATGCATGTGTCGTTGATAAAAATTTTATATTTGATAAAAAAATAATTGTTAATACTGAAAACAATAAATGTTATACAGGTTCTCTAATTAAAAAGAAAAAAGTTAAGAATTACAAAGAAATTAGAAAACAAGTTGGCGTCGTTTATCAATTTCCTGAATTTCAATTATTTAAACCAACTATCTTAGAAGAAGTTATGTTTGGTCCAATTAATTTAGGTTTTAATAAAGAAGATGCTAAAAATAATTCAATAAAAATATTAAATGAATTAAAAATTCCAGAAAAATATTTTGATAATTCCCCATTTGGGTTATCTGGAGGACAAAAAAGAAGAGTAGCATTAAGTGGAATATTAGCTAGTGATCCAGAATTTTTAGTTTTTGATGAACCTACAGCAGGATTAGATCCAAAAGGTGAAGCAGATATGTTAAATATTATTTTAAAAGCAAAAGAAAATAAAAAGACTATTTTTGTTGTGACTCATTCAATGGAACAAGTTTTAGAAATTGCTGATGAAGTAATAGTTATGGATGATGGTCAAATTGTAAGAAGTGGAACTCCATATGAAATTTTTTGTGATGAAAAAATAGTAGATATTGCTTCAGTTATATTACCAAATACAATTTCATTTATAAATGAATTAGTTAAAATTGATAATAAATATAAAGCTTTATATGGTATGCAACCAAGAAATGCTGAACAATTGGTTGAATGTTTAAATAAAATTAGAAAGGTGAAAAATGTTTAAGAGTAAATGCTTATCAAACAAAAAATTCGAAAACAATTTACCCTTAAATAAAAGAATTAATCCGGGTATAAAGTTTTTATTCTTAATTTTTTCAGTAATATTCATTTTCTTAATAAATTCAATTTTTACACAATTAATTTTGTTAGTTGTTTTATTTGTTTTATTTTGTTTGTGTGGTTTAAAAATTAATCATTTTAAAACAGTTTTTAAGTCTTTTATTGTTATGTTTTTGATGTTTACATTTATTAATTGATTCTTTTATAAGATGCCGATTGCTTTTAGTGTTGATGGTTTTAATCATCTTGGTGATTTAGGAATAATGAATAAATATGATTGATATTACAGCAATAATAATATTTTTATTTCTTTCATTTGAGGGGGTGATGTTTTTTATAAGAATCTAATTGACCATACTATGGTTGATTATTTTGTTTCAAATAACATGAACCAAATAGATAAGTGGATTAATGTTAATGGTGTAGATATTAATCAAATTGTAAATGCTCCAAGCTTTGTAGTAGCTGATGAACAAAAAAAAGCATTTTTATTTTTGTTAAATAATAAATTTGAATACAATGGTATCGAGTATGACTTTCAAATTATTGATTCAATTTTAAGTAGTCCTAAAATTATTTATGATTATGATTGTGTGGTTCTATTTAGAACAAATTGATATACCTTATCACCTATTGCAATTATAAAAGCACTTTATATTTCTTTAAAAATAGTTTCAATAGTTATTGTTAGTATAATGTTAACTGAAACAACTACTTCTATAGAACTATCAACAGGTTTAGAAAAAATATTATCACCATTAAGGGTTTTTAAGTTTCCAGTTAGTGAAGCATCAATGATTATAGCTATTGCAATTAGATTTATTCCTTCTTTACTTTCAGAATCAAAAAGAATTTTAGATGCTCAAGCTGCTCGTGGAGTTGATTTTAGAAATGGAAACTTATTTGTTAAGTTAAAATCATTAGTTTCTTTAGTTGTTCCTTTATTTTCTATTGCATTTAGAAATGCTGAAGAGTTAGCTAACGCAATGGACGCTAGAGGTTATAATCCTAAGAAAAATAGAAGTAAATATAGAATATATAGTTTTTCACTATACGACTTTTTCTTATTATTTATCATATTCTTTTTTGGAATTTTTGGAACATTATTCCATTATTTAAATATTTTCTTTGTTCCTTTTGGTATTGTTGAGGGAGCACTAGTTTTTTAATGAATTATAAAGCTATTATTTCATATAAAGGAACTAACTTTCATGGATGAGCAATTCAAAATGATGTATTAACCATCCAAGGTTTTATTGAAGGTATTTTATATGATTTATTTGGGTATAAAATAAAAATAAATACTTCAGGTAGAACAGATGCATATGTTCACGCAAATGAACAAGTTATTAATTTTAGTCATGATAAACTAAATTTAAAACCAAAAGAAATTCTTAATGCATTAAATTCACGTTTAGGAAATGATATAAGAGTGCATAAGGTTCAAATTGTAGATAATAAATTTCATGCAAGATATAGTGCAATTAAAAAGACATATTGCTATAAGATTAACACTAATAAAAAATATAATGTCCATGAGCATGACATAATTTATCAATATAATAAAGATATTGATTTAGCAAAAATTAGAAAAATTTTACCCCTTTTTATAAAGAAACAAGACTTTTTATCTTTTTCTACTTCAACACTTGAAAATTCAATTAGAACTATTACTGATATTAAAATTAAAAAAAATAATGATTACATAGAGATATATATAACTGCTAATGGTTTTTTGAGAAATATGGTTAGGATGATAGTTGGTTCATTTTTAGCATATAACGAAAATAAGATTGATATTGAAACTATTGTAGATTGCTTTAAAAATCCAAAAAAGGGTAAGATTATTTATAAAGCACCAGGTTGTGGTTTATATTTATATAAAGTTTTTTATTAATATTTCCAAATTATACTATAATTTATATAATATGATTTTAAGAAGAAAAAACCAAATTGATATGAGTATAGAAAATAGTAAAGATTTACCTAGTGATTCTGACTTTTTATCTTTATCAGATGCCACAATTAAAACTAGTCACAAAAAAATAGATGTTAAATCATTCTTTAAAGAAAATGTAAACAATGTTAAAGAAGATTTTGTTAATTTTTCAAAAAATACAAAAATATTTGTTAAGGATAATAAATATTCAATTTGAAATAAATCATTATGTTTTTATTGTTTGTTTATGATTATTTATACAATAGTTATGGCGGCATGACCATTCTCATATTCAGTAATTAATAACTCTTACACACCACTTACAAATTTTTATGTGTATGATTATAATCACATTTCTTTATCATTACAAGGAATTATTTTCTTAGTATTTGTGTTTATTTGAATCATTTTACTTTTAATTCATTTTTCATTATATTTATTAGGTAAGATAAAAAACAAGTATGATCAATATTTTTCGCCAAAAAGAATAAAAGCTTTTAACATCATTAGAATTATTTGATGAACATTATTTTTATTATCTATGATAATATTTTTATTTTTGATTATTTTCCCACCTTTAATTAATTTATCAGAATTAAAGAACCAAGAATTAATAAATAAAGTTATTTCTTATGTTGATTCAAACAAAGTTGCATCATTATCTCAATTTGATAAAGAATCTTTTTTAAATATTTTTGGTGTTGATTTCTCAGCTCCAAGTAATAATGTTGACCAATTAGTTATTGATACAAGAAAAAATGTTGGTAACATTCCAACAAATGATTCATACTTTGTATTCTATGAGATTACTTCAGGTGGTGTTTCTTCTCTAAGTGTTCCTGGTATAGTATTAGTTTCATTTGCATCAATTTTTGGTATTGTTTCATTATTGTTATTTGCTTCATCAATCATTAACAATTTATTAAATTCTAAGAATTTATCTAAATTTAAAAAAGATAATATTCAATTTAATTTTGGTGATGTTAGAGAAAATATTAGTTCAATTAATAATAAGATTAGAGGAGTTTATAATACTTCTCAACAAAAATATCAAAAATATAAATCTAAAGATACATTTAGAAAGTATAAAAAACGTCTTATTGAAGAAGGAAAAGATACTAATCCTGATAAATTCACTACTGATGTTGATCAAAATATAGATACAAAAAAAGAAGAATCTTTATTTTCTGCATTAAAAACTGTTTATAAATCAAAAACTAAAAAGCATGATTTGGCAGAAAAATATAATAATGCAGAAAGAGATAGAATGAAATATAAAAAGCCTGAGATTGCTATTCCAGATGATGAGTTAGATGAATTAATAGACTCATTAGATATTAACTAGGAGAATTTATGTCTAGTCAGTACAAAGATTCATTAATAATGCCAACTACTGAGATGGAAATGAAGGCTAACCTTCCATCAAAAGAACCTAATATTCAAAAGTTTTGATCTGACAAATTAATTTATCAAAAGAGATTAGAATTAAACAAAGATAATAAACAATTTATTTTACATGATGGACCACCATATGCAAATGGAAACATCCATGTTGGTCATGCATTGAATAAAATCTTAAAAGACATAATTGTTAGAAATAAAAATATGTTAGGTTTTTATTCACACTATATTCCAGGTTGAGATACTCATGGTTTACCTATTGAAAATGCTATTGCTAAAATAGATCAAAATTTTGAAAAGGGTAATTTTTCTCCATCTGAAAAAAGAAAAAAATGCTATGAATATGCATTACAACAAGTTGGAATTCAAAAAGAACAATTTAAAAGTTTGGGATTATTTACTGATTTTAAAGATATTTATTTAACACTTGACAATGGATTTGAAAATGATGAATTAAATCTTTTTAAAAAAATGGTAGAAAGAAAAATTGTTTATCAAGATTTTAAACCTGTTTATTGATCTTGATCTTCAAAATCTTCATTAGCAGATGCAGAAATTGAATATGCAGATGTTAAATCTCCATCTATTTATGTTTCTTTTAGTGTTATTGATTCCTTAAAACACTTTAACTTAGATGATGTATCGATAATAATTTGAACTACAACACCATGAACTATTCCATCGAATTTAGCCGTAGCAGTTAACCCTAATTTTGAATATGTAATTATTGAAACAAATAATAAACATTATATTGTTGCATGTGATCTTTTAGAAAAAGTATGTAGTGATATAAAAATATATGATTACAAAATTATTAAAAAAATTAAGGGTAAAAATTTAGAAAATATATTATATTTTCACCCTTTAAACAGTAAACAAAATCCAATCATTCTTGCAGATTATGTTACAAATGATAGTGGAACAGGTTTAGTTCATAATGCTCCAGGTTTTGGTTTAGAAGATTATTTTGCATGTAAAAAATATGGGATTAATGTTTATTGTCCAATTGATGATGAAGGTAAATTTACTAATGAAATTAATGATAAAGAATTAGAAGGAATATTTTATCTTGATGCAAACAAAATAATAGGTCAAAGACTTGAAACAGAAGGGAATTTACTAGCATTAAAATTCATCACTCACTCTGCTGCTCATGATTGAAGAACAAAAAAACCTGTAATGTATAGAGCAACAAAACAATGATTTGTTAACACTAAAGCTTTACATAAAAATATTTTTGAATCATTAGCAGATGTTAAATCCTCTCACAATAAAACAATTGAAAGAATAAAAGAAATGATTTCTAATAG
>CASEPW010000049.1 GCA_949289925.1 uncultured Mycoplasmataceae bacterium | reverse complement strand
TTCTTTTTTTAACTTATATATTATATATATTTTTTTATTTTTTAATATATTTTTTTAAGCTTTTAGTAAAATTGTATTGATTTTCATCAATTTTATGACATATTGGATAAAATTTTTTAAAAACTTTTAATTCATATCATTGATGATTTAATTTTGTGATTTTAAACAAATCATTTGTTAAATAATTTTTAATATAAGCAATTAATAAGAAACTCATAATCACAACAAAATACCAAAATATAACAATTCCTGGGAAAGACATTGGCAATAAATTATACATCACATGATATTGACCATTTGGTAATATTCAATCATTTTCTACTAGACCTGTTACATTATTTTGAATTTTTAGAACTCTTGAAACTACTAAAGCATATGTAATAAAAAACAAATAAAAAATAGCTGATGAAATTAAAGATCATTTTGTATATTGATTGCAATTTAATAATGTTTGAATAGAAATAATCATTAACATATAATGCATCATAAAATATATACGATTAATCGTAGAATCATTTTGAATCCCTAAAAAAAAGTATTTATAGAAATCTTTTCATTCCAAAAATTTTAAGTCTGTATCAAATAGCACACCACCATATAATGTAATTAATGAACCTATCAAACCTATTGGTGCTAAACATTTTGAAAAATTTTTAGTTTTATCAATAATTAATGATAATGGTATTAAAAATGCTAATAACGGACACATATCAAGCAGCAAAACCTTAGAATAATAAAAAGAATACTCATATTCTGATATATTAATTAATTCATTCATGTTTTGTTCTATTAAATTTAAAAAATCAGGTATATATCTAAAAATTAAAAAGTATGACAAAAAAAATACTGACAATATTAGATTGAATCAATATTTCTTTGTAATTTTATATGTATATTTATGACTAATAAGTTGAATAATTATTGTTATTGTTGGAATAATAATTAAGATGGCTATCACTATAATTTACCCTTTTTTCAACGAATAATTCTATATATTCCATAAGCAATTATACCTGATGAAAGAACTGAAAGATATGCAATAGCTACTATTGTAATGTAATATATAGTATCCTTAGAGATAACATCTTTCTTGTAACCTCCAAAACCTGTAATTGTTAAAATAACTGGAATTGGATGTTCAATCAATCCTTCATTTAATGAAATAAAACCACTTAAATCAAATGAAACAACTAATGAATTTAATTCATCATTTACTGAATAAGGTGAGAAATCAAAATTACTTATTAATATGCTATTGTTTTCAATATTATTTATAATTCCAGCAGATAATTTTGATTTAACAAGACTTAGTAATTGAATTCTTGCATCTTCAATATCGATATTTGCATAATATGATGCATCAAAATTTGGATCACCAATGTTTGAACTTATAACAATTGATGAAGATGCAATAGAAATTAACTCTGTTGAACCTATAGAAGTTGGTTTAATTTTTTGGAACCCAAAAACCTCTGTATTTTTTGTAATAGGCATAAAATTAGCACTTGTTGAATCAATTAATACACCATTTTTATCATAATATTTTTTTAATGTAATTTCTAAACTTATAGTACCTTTTAAATTATCTGTTTCTAAAATCTTAATATCTAAATCATTAGTTGATAAATTAACTGGTGCATTTTCAAAAAATTTATCTTTATTTAAAATAACTAATGATGGTAAAAAATTATCATCATTTATTGCATTTGTAATTAGAATTTTGTCATATGCAACAAGATTAACATTATCCCTAATTGTTGTTTGATTATCTAATTGTTTAAATCCTAAAATTTTAAATGAAATATCTATTGGGTTGTTTAGATCTTTTATTAAATATCCATTTTTATCGAAATAAATACCTAATTTTGCATCAACAGCAATTTGCGAATTATAATTAGTTGCATCAAAATTAGTGATTGAAAAATAATTTATAAATTCTTCTAATGAACATTCTGGTAAAGTGTTACTAAAAATATAGTATCTATTTTC
Organism: uncultured Mycoplasmataceae bacterium; assembly: GCA_949289925.1. Lineage (GTDB taxonomy): Bacteria > Bacillota_I > Bacilli_A > Mycoplasmatales > Mycoplasmoidaceae > Mycoplasma_L. The sequence continues at coordinate 3,896 of CASEPW010000049.1, read as the reverse complement.
ATATATAATTTTGATTAATTCATCATTATTAATGTTAGTTGCAACTAAATTTTCAAGTGAAGGAATTGTATTAATATTATTTATTGATGTAGGTTCTATTGTTTTAAAACCAGATATTGTAAATCTATTAGTTAATTGATTGTTTGTTAATATACCTTGTTCAGAATAATATTTATTTATAGAAATATCAACAACTAATTCTCCATCTAAATTATTAAATGATATTGGGTTAATTGAAACAATATTATTTGATGAAAAATCATTGGGTAAATTATTGAAAAGCAAATTAAAATTTTGGTAAATTATTTCTTGCAATTTTATATCAGGTAATAAATCATTATAAATATCTGATGGTAATAATGAGTTAATAAGAATTTTTTCCCCATTATAATTTACAAATCTAAATATTGACTCACTATTAAATGTCGTAGCTAAATTTATTTTAAATCCTTTAACTGTGAATGTGTGACTAGTGAAATTAGTTTCTAAAGATGAATTATTATCATTTCTAAAATAATTTTTCATTGAAACATTAATTTCACAACTACCATCAACATTATTTATGTTTGAAACTGTAATAGAACTAATATCATTATTCGAGAAAGATGCAGGAATATTTTTGAAAAATTTATATTTATATCTCATTATAATATCACTTCATTTACTTGTTAGCATTGATTTATCATTATTAAATTCAGATGATAAAAAAGTTCCAAGTTCTTGAATAACAATATAATTGTCATTATTAAAAATTGTTGGTTGCGAACTATAAAACCCTAATATTTTTACTTCTTGTTTTAAAGGATTATTACTATCAATAATTAGATTACCTTGATCTTTTGAAAAATAATTTTTAATTGATAAATTTATTGTTAATGAACCATCTTTATTGTTTGCATTAACTATGGAAATATTTAGAATGTCATCAATAGAGAAGCTTGCAGGTAAATTTTCAAAAATGAAACTTCTATTATTGTAAATTGCATTTTTCAATTCATTTATATTGTTTGCATATGTTTCTGGAATAAATTGTGCAACATTAGGAATTTTTACTTCTGAATTAATGATAGTTTGATAAGAAGATTTAAAACCTAAAATAGTAATAAAAGCATTTAAATTATTAGAGTCTCCATTATTATCAATTGCGCCATTTTCGCCATATCCACCTTTTATTTTTGCATTGAATGATAGTTCACCTATTAAATTATTTGAAGACATATTAGATAATTCAATATTTGATAAATAATTATAATTTGCAGGTAAATTTAAAACTTTTGAATAAACAAGTTCTTTAACATAATTTTGATTACTTGCTTCTAAAAATTCACTTGCATATCTACTTGGGTCACCAATAGTTCATCCTGTTGTTGGAATTGAAGTAATTGCAATAGATTTATAACCTGTAATATAAATTGTTGAGTCGCCAAAATTTTCTGTTTGTAAAATTCCTTGATTATCATAATAATTGTTTAATGTAAAAACAATTTTTAATTTACCATTATTATTTAGAGGTGTCATTTCAGAAATAATAATATTGTTATTTGTAAAATTTGAAGGCTTATTAATTATATTGTTAGAAATTAAACTCTTAATGTTGTTTTCATCTTTTGATGCCTCTTCTGGAGTAATATTTATATCACCATAATCTCAAAAATCATTTATAATCGTTTGTTGAATAGGTTTAAAATTATAAATTCTTACTTCATGAAATTTTTTTGGTGTTGTATTAAGATTATTATTTTCATCAAATCACATATTCAATGTTGGGGTTACAAGAATTTCACCTTTTGAATTATCTATTTTAATGTCAGTGTCTCTATTAAATGAAATAGCATCAGGTGACAATCCATAAAAAGGATTAATTATATTAGTATATAAAAGTTCTTTAATGTCTTGATCTGTGAAATTTATTGCTTCTATTGTTGGCGATAATGAGTTAATTTCATTGGGAAAAAATGTTGCACCATTTACTATTGCAAAACCAGAAATTACTACAGATTGTGGAATTCAACCGTATGTTGAAAGCACACCTGAATTGTTATAAAATTTCTTTAATGAAACATTAACTTTAATAGAACCTAAAGGATTATAAACTTGTAAATTAGTTAACATAATGTCTGTATCATAATTAAATCCAGATGGCTTATTTTCGATTTTTGTCGAAATTAATTGTTTAACAACTGATAAATCTTTTACAAATTCACTTGCAAAAACTTTACTATTACCTATATTTCAACCAGATAAAAGTAAAATAGTAGGTTGTATTTTTTTAAAACCAGAAATTTTAATTGTAGGAAATGAAATAATATCTTTTTTAATTTTTAATGTTTGGTCAAAATAATAATTAATTTTTAATGATGGGATAGTTATAGTACCATCAACGTTTGAATATTGTCAGTCATTTTTAGTCATTATTATGTTGTCAATTGTAAAAGAAGGTGGTAAATCTGTAAAATTATCAATTAATATTTCTTTTAACTTATCATTTGATAATTCTTGAGGAATAATATTAGAATAGCTAACATTTATATTACTATTAATGTTTGTTCTTGAATAAGCCATGAAAAATCCAGAAATATTAACAGTAAATACATCTGATTTATCATCATTCTTTAAAAAACCATCATGGTCATAATATTTTGTTAACTTAAATGATGCTTGAATAGTACCACTAGCATTTGAAGAAAAAGGTTCTGAAATAAAAACAATATTATCAGCACCAAAATTTTGTGGTGGACAAATTACTTTTCTTAATAAAATTTCTTTCAATAACGGAATGTTCTTTGCAACTTCTTCTGCTACTAAATTTGATGTTCCTAAAATTCATCTATCACCATCAAATGATGTTGGATTTATTTGTTGGAATCCTCTTAAAGAGATTTCTGGAAATTCTTTAGCAATTGTTTGAGGTAAACCATTTTCATCATAATATCTTGTTAATATAGGAACTATTTTTATCTCACCTTTGATTGGTGAACGAGTAATAGATTTTATTGTGATTTCTGTATCTTTAATTTTTGGATCAATATTATAACCATTTTTAATTAAGAATTCTTTAATTTTTTTGATTGAGAAGTCTTGTGGTGAAATGTTTGTTAAACCAACGTTATATATACCTTCAAAACTTGTTGCACCAAAAATACGTCTAAAACCTGTGATTGTAATTCCAGTAAATGGAAAATTATCATCATTATGAAAAACTCCATTAGAATCATAATATTTTTTTAATTTAATTTTTAATTTTATTATTCCTTCAACATTGCTAACAACTAATGAGCCATCTTCAATTATTATATCTTCTAAATAATTGAAATTTTTATTTGAATCAAGATGATAATATGGTAGGTTTTTGATATTTGATTCTATTAATTTTTTTAACTTATCGTAATTAATATCATTTATAAAATTAGAAGGGTATTCAGTGTAACCTCCTATATCTCAACTTTTATTAAATGTTGTAGGTTGCACTGCTTTATATCCAGATAAGACAATTGTTCCCATTTGTTTTTCTGCATTAAATTGCATACCTTTTTCGTCATATCAAAGATTAAAAATAGGATTTACAGTTATTGTACCTGTGAAATTATCACGATTAATAGAGTCAAACGAAATATTTTTAATAGTAAAATTTTTTGGAACATTAAACGAAGTTTCTAATATTATTTTTTTTACTTCATCATCTGAAACATCTGTTGGTTGGATATTTGGAGAATAAACAATATATTCATTTCTAATTGATGTTTCAGAAGGAATATTTACAAAATTATTTATTACAAAATCATATGGTTGAGAAGGTGTTGTCATTAATTGACCATTAGCATTATTTCATTTTGCTAATTTTAAGTTATTAATTCTAAGAACACCAGTTTTGTTGTTAATTACAATATCATTAGAAT
>CASEPW010000048.1 GCA_949289925.1 uncultured Mycoplasmataceae bacterium | reverse complement strand
ACCGCCATGGCTCTGTAGCTCAGTCGGTAGAGCAACGGACTGAAAATCCGTGTGTCGGCAGTTCAATTCTGCCCGGAGCCACCATTTAAATTAATAATAAATCCAACCTAATTGGTTGGATTTTTTTATTCTAATACTATTTGTTTATTATGAGAAGTTTCAAATGTTAATTTATCTTCTTTTACTAATATAACTTTAATCTTATATGAACCTACTTCTGAATTATTTTCAATTTTTTCTTTGATCTTATATGATAAAAGTTCAAGTTCATCATAATTATTGATTTTCTTAGGATTAATCATAATTCTTAATTGTCTTCCTGATTTTATAACATAAGATGAGTTAACTTCTTCAAATTCATTACAAATTTTTTCTAATGTATTTACTCTTTTTATATACTCTTCATAAGAGTCAATTCTAGCACCAGGTCTAGATGCTGAAATTGCATCTGCAATTTTTGTAATTTCAGAGTAAATTGATGTAATTATTCCTTCATTATGGTGAGTAGATATTGCTTCTTTTATATAATCATCAAGGTTACATTCATTAGCTATTTCAACACCTGAATCTATATGATTCATATCTATTTCAAAATCATTTGCTTTACCTATATCATGGAAGAATGCTGCAAGTTTTGCTTTCTTTTCATCAATATTTAAAATTGAAGCGATTTTTTGAGCTATATATGCACATTCTAATGAGTGAGAAAGAATGTTTTGAGAATATGAACTTCTAAAATTTAATTTTCCAATATATGGATATATTTTTTCATTTAGATCATTAACATGCAATTTGTTCAAACAAACATCTTTACCAATATTATATATTTCTTCATTAAATTTTTTAGTTTCTTGTTCAAATAATGTTTCAATTTTTGCAGGCTCAATATTTTTGGTTTTGATTAACTCAATCATTACATTATTTGCAATAGTTCTTCTTATAGGGTTTAATGAAGCAATAGTAATATATTCAGATACTTTATCAATAACTAAATCTGTGCCTGTTAAATATTCAAAAACTTTTTTATTTCTTCCATCTTTTCCAATAATTCTACCTTTTAAATTGATATCATCAAGTTTTATTATTGATGAAGATGATTGATGTACAGTTTCTTCTAAAATATTTTGATATGAATTAACTAGTAGTTCATATAAAATTTTATTTTTATTTTCTTGTAATTCATCTTTATATTGATTAATTTCAGATACTAAATCTTTTTTTAGTTGTTGTGATAAATTATTTTTTATTTCATTTTCAATTTCAAACTCTGTTTTTGATGACAAATCAAGTAATTTATTACGATATTCAATTATTTGATTATTCAATTCATCTGATTGTAAATTTAATTTTTTATTTAGTTCATCATATTGTTTCTTAATAGATGATTCTTTGTTTTTTTTATTTTTTGTATACAAAAAGATACATATTATAAATAATAATATAATTATAAAAGCGAAAATTGATAATGTGATTAATAATATTGTATTTGGCATATAAATCCTTTAAATAATTTATAATACCATTCTATTTTGTGTGTGCTTTTATTATACACTATTATGTATAAAAATTATTTTAAATAATCTGAAACTCTACCTCTAGCCATTGATTTAATTCTTGCTTTTTTAATGATGATTATTATTGCTGGAATTAAAATGAATAATATAAAGATAATTAAAATTGAAATACCAACAAAAATTAATAATGAAGATTCAAATCCTGTAATAATTAAATTATAAGTATAATTTTTTGATAAAGTAAATTCATTACCTTCACTATCATAGATTTTAACATCATCTAATAATCTAAATGACGCTTTTACTTCACCTTTTGAATTGTTTGTAGAAACAATGATAATACTATTTGGATCAATTTTACTAATTAAGTCGAAAGTATTAGTATCTTCTGAACCATCTACTCCAGGTCATAAACCAGATGTTTTAGATAAAATGTTTTCAACAATGTAATCAGGAGTAGTCAATGACGCACTAATATCATATGAACCATTTATATATATATTTGTGAAATCTTTACTATCAATTTCAGCACCTGCAATTGCTGATGAACCTGTAGATTTAAATCCATAAATTTCAACTATTACAGTTTTTATAATATTACTTTCTAAATTTCCATATAAATCATAATAATTTCTAATTCCAAATGATAACTCTAATCTACCATTGATGTTAGAATATCTTACATCTCATGACATAATATCATCTTTAGAGAATGTTGTAGGGATTTCAGCATCATTTAATAAAATTCTTTCAGTATTAGGAGTTGTTGCACCACCTCATAATTTACCTGTTCCCATAATTAATTCATAAATGAATTGTTGTGGTCCGTAATCTTGATCTATAACAACTTGATTTGTTAACAATGATCAGAATTTATCAGCTGTAAATGAACTTCATAATGCAGAACCTTGAGTAACTTCACCATAATTGAAAGGAATTGTAGCATTAACATCAACTAAGTTAATTTGATTTTTAAATTCTGTAGCTTTTTGTTTTTTAAATCCAGTAAATACAATATTAGTTTTAAGAGTTTTTGATGGATTTTCACCATCTACTTCTGGAGAAGGATCAATTGATAAGTTTCCTGAAGGTAAATAGAAGTTATCTATTGATAATTCTACTGAAACTTCACCTTTATTGTTGTTATAGAAAATATTCGAAATTTCCATATTGTAATTTAAGAAGTTTAATGGTTTACCTGAAGGAATTTTTGAATTAAATGAACCATTTAAAACTTGGTCAATATTTTGGAATATAAAATGTTCAATATCACTTTCAGAGAATGATGTTGCTAGATTTTTTTGTTCATCATTAATGTTTGAAGATGAATAAACAGGGATTGGGATATATCTATTAAAGATATTTTTACCTTGTTCCTTACCTCCATTAAAAGATATCTTTTTATTTCAATTTCCATCTTGTAATTGAATAGTAATTTCAATTTCTAATGAACCTTTATATCAATCTTCATTTTCATAAGAAGCAAGATTAGAACTATTAACTATTGTATTTGGATTCCTATTAGATAAAATTTTTATTCCTATATCTGAAGTTCTAATGTTAATACCATATTTTTCCATACCTGCATATTGGAATACCCTTAACACAAATGAAGCTAAATCTGTAGGGCTAACTTGGAAAATAGTTTTTGAAGATAATTGTAAAATTTCTCAAGCGGATCTTTCAACATTAGTTAACTGAATAACATTACTACTATCTTTTTGAATAACATAAGGAGCTGAGTTATCAAAACCTCCAAAAATTGGATTATTTGAATTGTTGTTTGTATTTAAGAAGTTTGTAAATGATGATAAATTAGTAGTAGATATTGTAGTAGGTCTTAATTCAGATTCAGTACATTCAGGAACAAAACTTGCATCAAATTTAGTTGTTATAAACTCAGTTGGTTTTACTTGAGTGAAACCTATAACTTTTAATGAAGGGTTTTGTTTACCATCAAAATATAATCATTGATCTTTAAATGCGTCAGCTTCAATATACTTACCTTTTTCATCATAATATCTAGTTAAAGCAAATGAAATTGAAACTGAACCATCTAAATTATCTTTATAAACATCTAAGATTTGAATTGAATTAACAGATAAGTATAAACCAGGATAAGATGTAAATAATTCATTTCTAGTGTTATAAATTAATGATGCTAATTTAACTTCATTAACTTGAGATGCTAAAGTGTTGTAGAATTCTAAATTATTAGAAACAGAAATAACTTCAGTTTTTAATTTAGTTGCAGAAACTTTTTTAAATCCTTTTATTAAAATAACACCTAGTGGTTTAGGACCTAAACCTGCATTTGATGCATCTGGTTTAGTTAAATCTACTAATTTACCTGTATTATCATAATATGTAAATGCTGAAACTTGTGCAGAAACAATTCCTTCAAGGTTATTAGCTACAACAGATTCAATTTGAATTGAACCAGCATTAAATCCTTCAGGTAATCCAACAAAAGCATCTGTCTTATATTTCATTAATAAGTATTGAAGATAAGGATATTGGTTTGTTCCGCCAGAAGTAAATTTTTGATTTACTGCTTCTTCTGCAGTTTTATCTGTATCAATAGTAATTGATGGATTTAATCTAGTTTCTTGAACTTGTTTATAACCATTAATTGTAATTTCAACTGGTTTAAAATCTGATGTTTTTAATTGACCATTTTGACTAGCATCAGCAAAGTATTGATTTAATACTACTGTAACTGTTAATGAACCATATAAATCGTTTGGAATTGGATTAATTAATGAAATTTTCTTTGAAAAATCTGGCGAATCATCAGTTACTGGTAATGTTCCACCTTCTGTTGTTCTAAAATCATTTTCAGGTGTTGGTTCAACTTCCATTGACATACCATCAACAATAGATTGTTTAACACTTTCTTGATAATTAGGTTCCATTGCTTGTGAAGGAGTTATGTTTGGATCACCAACATAAATATCTTTTTTTGGTACCATAGTAGGTTCAACATGCTTAAATCCTTCAATTCTAATCTTCTTTGGTGCAGAAGGTTTATTTAAATCAGGAGTTATTAAGTTTGTATGTTCATTATAGTAAAGTTTTAATGAAACATTAGCTTCAATATAACCTCCATTAACATAACCTTCAGAAGTAGGTTCACCAATATTATTAAAAGTAACATCAGTAACTGTCATAACTTGTTGTAAATTTTCTAATGTTGTTGGAGTTCAAGAACCTACTCCACCATTTAAAAATTCAGCAGGATTTGGTAGATTTCTTATTGCTAAATCATAAATTAGTTTGTAATATCTATAAGGTTCTTTAACAACATCTTGTGCTAAAGTAAATGGTGATTGAACATTAATTGAATCAGCTATTTTTGTAACACCTGGTATTCTTTTAAAACCATTAATTGTTATTTCTTTTATATCATCATTAGTTGATTTTTGAATTAAACCATTCTTTAAAACTGTTACTGGATCAAATACTCATCTAATTGTTCCAGCAACGTTGTTTAGATATAATTTACTGCTTGATCCATATTCAGAACCAGGATAACCATTTATAAATTCAACACTAAAATCTGCTTGATCATCTGTTTTTGGTAAAAAGTCATTTTGTGAACCTTTTGCATATAATGTTTTAGTAACATAATCAATAGGTGTAAAGTTTTTATCTTCATTTTCAACGTCAGCTCTTATTCTAATTTTAGTTGTACCTGAATAAGGTAAAGGAGCATAAAGAAGAACTGGTTCTGCAATTTTTGTGTTTGGATTCATTCACATTCATTGCATAGGAGTTAATGAAAAAGTAATGTTTGCAGCTTGTAAGTTACCATAATAAAGACCATCATAACTTCAACTACCTTTAGAATCTGTTGGAATTGATGAAGAAAAATTTGTATCCTTTTTACCAGAAAAAAATAAGTGATAATTTGCATCATTCAAAATTCCAGCAGATACAATTTTACTATTACCATCGTTTAGATAGTGAAAAGCTGGGTATGCTTTTTGATATCTTGAACCTGCAATATTAATATTTGTAGTTTCGGCTGATAATGTTATAGAAATTGAGTTGATATTGAATGCATCTGTAGATTGATTATTAAGATAGTTGGCAAATGAAAATTTAATAAGTTTCGAAAAATTATTAACATTTTTCTCTGCAAAATAAAGAGATGATGTTCCTTTTTTATGATCATAAACTTCTCATTCTTTAGGAATAAAAACACCATTATATTTAATCACAGATCCACCAGTTGTTGTATCAAAATATTCTCAAGATTCTCTTGTTGTATTAATGTTTATATCAGATAAAGGATTACCTTTTATATCAAATGTTCTAGCGTTTGTGAAAGAAGCACCTGCATATTGAGATCAATTTGTAACACCATATAAATCATTTGTATTCTTAAAATTAGATGGTCAACCACCTAATTTTGGTCTATAAATACCTGTAGATTTTAATCTAAAATCTGAAAGATCTTGATTATGAGAATAAGAATAAGGTGTGTTTTTAAGAGATATTTCATATTGTGTATTTGAATTAAAAGAATCTTTATTAATTATAGTATTATCTTTAACATTAGGATAAACAAAAAAACCTGAAGGCATATATGGTGGTTTATCTTCAGATGATGATAAATCTTCTGCATACATTGTCGAATCAATACCCGCTAAGAAATATTTAATTGGATCATTTTTTCCATTATTATATAAAGAAGAATTTATTATTCTTGCACCATATGGAATATTTTTAGATGGCGTTTCTAAATTATAAAGTTCACCAAAATATATTGAATCATTTGATTTAGGATCAGTAAAAGTAGAGTTATTACCAAATGTAAAATATGCTCCATCTTTACTTACTTGTGGCAATAATGCAGCATTTCTAGGTAAAGGACTAGAATAATTAGAAATATTAACAAGATGTTCACCTGTAGTTTCTAAATGTCTATTATAGTTATATTTATATGTAACACCCGATAAAACTCCTGCAATTGACAAAATAGTTGCAGTTGACAAACCAGCTATTATCGATAAAATTTTTGTTTTTTTCTTTTTAAACATTCTAAGCACCAAGTATACAATTATACAATTATATGATAACATTTTTTTTAGATTTTATAAATTTATTGTTTTCATTTCTATAAATATATACAATGTATATATCATTAAAAAAAATAATTTTAATAATCTAGGAAAAGATTTTTTTGTAAGAACTCATAACCACTATCTGGAGTAGTTAAAATAACATCAATATATGGCTTAATATATCTATATAATTTTTTCAAATCAAAATTTTTTATATCAACTAATCTATTTATTCTTTCTTCAATTGATTTTATTTTTTTTGATGACATTTTTTTTGAAAATTTTAATTCATCAACTAAATTTAAAACCATCTTTTCCTGTACAATTAAAGCTTTTTTTCTAGAAGAAAAATATTGTTGTCCATTAGCCTTACCCTTAAATAAACATGGATTATTTTTAATATACTTATTGAAAAACTCTAGTTCATCTTTGTTTTTTGCAATTTCATTTTCAAGTTCTTTAATTCTAGCTTTTGAAATATCTGAATTGGAATTTAAAGACTTTACTTCCTTTAATTGTTCTTGCAACAATTTTATAGTATCTTTTATTGATTCTTCTTTAGCTTCATCTGGTAAAATTCCTGAATGATCTAAATATGTTTTTATTTGCATATACTTTTCATCCATTTCATCTACTCATTCAAAATCAGATAACAGTGAATGATAATTTAATAAATCAGGTAGTATTCTTTGTCATACTACATAAGATATTTTTTTAAAATCATGATAGTAAAATGGTTGATTAGTTTTTTTCATATTTATTGTTCAGCACTATTTTGTTCTTGGTTATTTTCTTCGTCATTTTGTGTTTCATCACTAAAGTCTTCATCTACTGTAGCTGATGTTTGATTATTTGTTAATGACTCTAAATCAATTTCAACTTCATCATTAAATAATTTAACTTTTTCTAAGAATTTGTTAATTTTTTCTTTATAATTTTCATCTATTTGTCAACCTAATTGTGACAAGTCTAATGATAATCATTTTCTATTTCTTAAAAATAATTTTCTATAAATATATTCTTCTCTAAATTTACCAGCTGTTTTTCAATCACCTCTTTGAGTGAAGATTGCAGCTACAGGTGTTACATTTTTTAAAATTGTAAAATTAACAAAGAATGTACCTTGCATTTGGTTATACATAATGTTGTACTCTTCAGGTAAATACTCCCTTAAGTAATGATATATTTGTTCATCAACTAATGAAACAAAGTGAGGTAAAGTAGATGAATCCACTTTTTTATTTGCACACATTTTTGATGTATTATTTGCCCATCTAATTCAAGAAGTTAAAACTTTTGGACCTTTCGCAACTGATGAAGTACCTTTATACATATTAGGTTCTTCTGATTGGAAAATTTCTAATCTATCTCTTGCTCTAGTAATTGCAACATTAATACGATTAGCACCTGATGGTTGTGTTGATAAAGAACCATAATTTGATACAGTTCTATCATAACCTATTGAGAAAAGAATAATATCTCTTTCATCCCCTTGAACATTTTCAATATTTTGGACAAAAATACCAATATTCGATCCATCAGGAGATTTTCTTTCTAATCATTCTTTAACTCTAGGTGAAGTTGATTTTAAAATCTTTTCTTGAATTGCTGCTTGTTGAATAGCATTAAAAGTAATAACACCTAATGTTTTTTCATAATCTGCAGTATTTGATAATTCATATATTCTTTCATACACTGCATTTACTTCTTCAATATTTTGTGAATTTTTTCAATAACCTTTTACTTTATGAATTAAAATAGGGTTTTCAAATGGTACTGATTTAGAGACCAATTTTAGATTTTTTTCATAGAAAACTTGATTAGAGAAATCTATTAATTCAGCGAATGTTGAACGATAATGATAATTTAACATAACGTTTGTTGCTGCTCTTGATTCATAATATTGCATAATTGATGTAGCTTTAATTGCATCATCTAAATCCTGTGCATATTTTGAATTTGCAGACACAGAAGTTTTTATTTCTACTTTTTGTTTAAAAACTGTAGTAGGTTGTAGTTGTTTTGTATCTCCAGAAATTACATATCTTTTACCACGATACATTGATGGTAATGCTTTTTCTAATTCAACTTGAGAAGCTTCATCACAAACATAGTAATCATACATTCCTGCTTCACAAGGTATAACATTTGAAATATCATCAATAGCACAAATATGAATAGGATATAAATTTCTCAACATTTCAAAATTAGCTTTTATAGTAGCAGCTGATGGCTTAGGATTGTAAGCTGTTGCTTGTCTCATGATTGTTGAAAATTCATTTCCATATTTTTTAATAGTATCAATAAACTTCAAGAAAATTAATCTATTTAATAGCATTTTGGTTTCTTTAACAGAAGCTTCAATTCTATTAAGATACATATCTGTTTTATCTTCAATTTTGTTTTCTTTAATAACAAACTCTTTTAAATATGTTTTAATTTCTGGATTAACAAAAATATATCATGTTGCAAATAATCTTAAATCCATTGGTACTTCAAATTTCTTAGCAATATTTAATTCAACTATTTGATCAAACTCATTCAAAATATCAATTAAATAATAAAAATCAAATGACTTTACTGCTTTAATTCAATTAGCTTGTCTAGTTGTGAAAATAGAGTAATCTGGATTTGGTGCATCAACAGCATTCATTAATGCATCATATTCTTTGTAATCAATTGAAGTATTGTTTAAAATATATGCTGCAATAACAATTCTTTGATCAAATCCTTCATAATCCTTAACGAATTTTGATAATGATTGAATATATCCTGCATCAATATTTAAAGTAGGATTAATTTGATGAACAAAATCTCTAAAAGCTTTTAATGAAGAACCAACAGAAGGAACTTGTTCTCTGTTATCATATTGATCTGCATATGAAATAATAAAATCAATTGCTTCTTGTCTTGTTTTAACATTATTTTGTTCTAAAAGAGCAACATCTTCAATATTAGCATAGGAAATTAGATCTTTAATTAAATATTCCTTTTCTCTAAATACAACTTTTGTGTGATAAAGTTTATTAGTAATTTCATAATCATTGTATGTATCTTCAAATAATTTTTCACTTGTAACTCTATTAACAACTTCTTCAATAGGTTCATCTTCCATTTGAGATCTTATTTCAATAAATCTATGATAAATTTTTTCAAATTGTTTATAAAAATATTCTACTTCTTTTCTTTTTGTCACCATGTGACATGCAATAGGAGAGTAATCTCCTAATCTATTAACTAATACATCAAGAGCTGTTTTTTTAGAAGAAGTAACTAATGCAGTTTTGTTATTTAATGCAATGTTTACTAAAATATTACAAATTGTTTCAGATTTTCCTGTCCCTGGAGGACCTTGAATTAATGTATTACCACTCAATGCTCTACCAACACAAAGTTGTTGAATGATATCAACCATTGAAAATAAATATATATCACTAGTTCTAAAATCATCAGAGAATTTTTTATAATTAAACATTAAATTTGTTTTTGGTTCAAGTAATTTCCCCATTGTTTCTGAGTCAACTTGTAAAATATGGTTAAAATCTCAAAAAATAGCATTTGAATAAATATCATATAAACCGATTGTAATAGCAGGAACTAACATTGCATCAACATTAAATTGTTGTAAACTTTTTATTAATTGTTGATCAGCTGCAAACAAACATCTATCAAAAGGCATGCTTAATGCTTGAGTATCGAATTTAATTCCAATTCTTGCGTATCCTTTAACTATTTCTTCAATATCGATATGATCTATAGGACCAAATAACAATGTATCAAAAAGCATTTTTTTCTTAATTGAAGCAACTGTTGCAATAGAAGGGTTGATATCAAAATTTCTACCTTCAATAGTTAATACTAAATCATCAATAGATGTATATTTTATTGTTGCTCTAGCAAAAAATAATGGAGCGTTAAAAACAGTTGTTTGTTCTTGACCTGAACCAAGAAAATAACCTCTTAAAATTGGGAAACCAATTTTTAAATATCAATGACCTGAATCAGATTCTGCAACTTGTGCTTCTTTTTGTAAAGCAGTGAAAATTGTATCTCAATTTGTACAATCAACTTTCATTTTTGCATTAATATCAGATGATGATGTTGTTGATGGTGTTCATCTAGGAGTTTCAAGTTGTGACAATTTGATATTTAATACAATATCACCTTGATTCAATGCTTCAATAACTTGAATTGGAGTTTGGTATTGCGAAAATTTATAAAACAATTCAACTATATCTATTGATAATAATGATTCTTGAAAAATTTTAAAAGTAGATGATTCATCATTTGAATCAATCAATTTCTGTTTAATTATTTCTAATTCAATTGCTGTTTGTGACATTATTTTTCTCCTTCATATTGTTTTCATTCACCATTTTCATCACCATAATAATAGTTTCCTTGTTCATCAAAATACCATCATGTTCCATTAGCATCTTGATAAGGTTGGTTAGCCTGTTGTGTTTCATTTTGTTGTTGAACTTCTTGATTATTTATAACATTATTATTTGTTATTTGTTGTTTTGGTCTTTCACATGGAATTCATTCATTATTTTGATTGGTTGTAAAATAATTTCCATTTCCATCATGATAATAATATCTATTATCATCACCTAATCAAGATTCATTTGCTGGATGGGTTTCAACATAATCATTTTGTTTATTTTCATGTTGAGAAGACTCACTTACATTATTATACTTAGTTTTCTTCTTTTTTTGTTTTTCTTTATGTTGTTTTTCTTCTGCGGCTATTTTTTCTTTATTTTGCTTTTCTAGTTCTTTCTTTTCTCTTTCTTGTTCTTCAAGAAGAACTTTTTCTTTTGTTTTTATTATTGTTGAATATTTATCATTAAATTCTTCTTCTTTAGATTTTTGTAAATTATTATATTGTTTTTGTAGATTTTTAATTTGTTCTAATTTGCGTTCATTAAATGCAACTTCTGGTGATTCAACTTGATTTCATTGCATATTATCATCAGCTTCAAAGTAGTTTCCTTCTCCATCATGATACATTCATCTGAAATCATCATTTTGGAATTTTTCAAATGCAAGATGTTTTTCTTCAAATTTAGTTCCCTTAACTCTTGCAATTTCATTCTTTAACTTAACAAGGTCTTGGTTCGCTTCCATTTGTCTAATAGATTGCAATTCTTCAGATTCACGTTCTTTTTCTTTAACAATATGCTTTAATTCCTTCAATGATAAATCATCAAAATTGTAATCTGCTAAATCATTTTCAATAATAAATGCTTTTGTTTTATCAATTTCTTTATTACGTTTAGCTTGAATTTTAATTTCTTGTTCAATACCTTCATATGGGTTATAGTTTTTAAAGATATCTCTATAATCTTCTTCAGAATCAACTAATTCTACTTTAATAACTGCATTCTTAGAACCATGTTTTAATAATTTTTCTTGTTCTAATTCCATCTTAGAAAGTTCTAAGGCTTTTTCTTCTAATTCTCTAATTCTTTGTTGATATGAAATTAATTTTTCATTATTTATATCCTTAGGATCAATAGTATCTTCTCAGTTTAAAGAAGGATCTTTTTTCATATCTAAATTTTTAATCATTAAAATGTATGATTCAACATCATCAGCTTGAGATTTACTTCTAGTAATATCATAATTCTTAAATAAACTTGACTTTAATGCAGCTTCTGCAATAGAGAAATTTTTTGAAATTCAATCTGTATTCACTACTACTTTATTTCCATTAGCTCATGAGTTATGTAATAAATTAGATTTTAACTTTTTAACAAAGTTTAAAGAATCAATATATTCATCTTTTGTATATCATTTTGATACTTTATCTTGATATTGTTGAGGTCAAAAATCAATATTTGGATTAGTTAATGTAATTGAGTTAATTGTTGTTCTTTCAACTACAGCTTTTGAGAAAGGGATAGAATCTAAATCATCAAATCTATTGAATTGTTTGTGTTTTTCTTCAAGGAAATCAATATTATTGGCATATTCATTTAGTCTTGCATTTAATTCTTTCAATTTAATTACATCTTCTGAATGTTCTAAGAATTTCTTAAGTTCTTCAATATCTCTAAATGGTCTAGTTGTGATAGTACCATCTGGATTATAAAATCTAATATATTTAACAAGATTACCAGATTCATCAATATCAACAACAAAATCATCATTTCAAACTTTATATTTTTCTGGATCAAAATCAAATTTAATAAATTTATAATATTTTTCTAATCTTCTTAGCATTACAACATTGGATTTTAATGCTATCTCATTCTTTGCACCTATTATTTTATTTGCTAACACTATAGATAAAATAGATACAAAAGGTAAAATAAAAATTAAAATAGTATCAAAAAATAATAAAAATTTTTGAAATTCTATTGTTAAATTAATTACATCTTTAAGTAAAAAAATGATAAAAATAAACAATGAAACAGTAGAAATCATTATAGAAGAAAACAAAATAGCAGTGGTTTTTATTCTTTTAGACTTTGAAAATAAGGCACAATCACCTTTTGCAATATCATGTTCTAGCTTATTAATTTCACTAGCAACCATTAATTGCTCTTGAATTAATATTTCTTGTTCTAAACTATTTAGTTCTTTTTTTGATTTTTTCATTGTTAATTCCATAATTACCTCGCTATTATTGTGTTGTTATCCTATTTAATTTTCTAGATGTTCTTTGCAATTCTTTTAGTTCTTTTTTTGTAAAAATAGTTTTTTGATCTGTTGCTAAAATTTCTCTACCAAGAGCTGAAATTCTTGCTATTTCATCCTTGTTTTCTTTAATAACATTCATCAAATAATCTTCTACATTAGTAAATTCACTATTTGAAAAATCAAAAATATTATAGTTATTTATATAAAAATCTTTATCATAATTACTTGATAATGAACTATTTTCTCTTAAATCTTTAATTCTTTTTCTTCAAATTTTTTCTTCTTCATTTCTCAATAATAAAGTCAAGTTGTTAGCACTTATTTTTTCAAATTCTTTAACAATAAATTCAGAATAAAGCAATGTAGGATTTTTTTGTACGGTGTACATATATTTCATTCTATAATATTCTTCATTTGAGGATTTTAAATTCATAAGGTGTAAAAGTCTATCATCAAACATTTTCTTTGTACAAGAAAAGTGTTTAGAAAAATCTATAATTTTCAATGAAGAAAGATTATTAGGAGTTATGGGTTTTAAATCATAACCTCTTTGCAAGATTTGATATGATAATGATTTATAACATTCATATAATGTGTTGTATGAAAAAACTTGAATATTTTTATACATTGCATTTAATGCAATAAGATACATTATTGTATTAATATCAATTAATTTTCTAAACTCTGATTTAGATGTAACATTTTCATCATAAGTAGAAAAACCTTGTTTTTTAACATCTAATAATGAATTTAAATTAACATTAAAAGCATCAACATATAATACATGTGGTAAACGACTATAATCTATAGTTGATATAATTTTTAAATACAATTTAATTACAACCCTCTTTTTTCTTCAATCTACAAATAAATCAGGAACACATTCTCATTCAACTGTATTTATAGTATTTAGTCTATCTATATGATGTTTGATATATGAATTTTTTAATGCTTGAGCTTGTTGGAAATCTTGTTCAGTTGCAAACTTATCTCTTGAAAGAGAAATATATTTTGCAGATATTTTTTTATTTAATATTTTTGTAGTTTCCCTATATGCAAAAGTATTACCATTATTTACACGATAATTTTTTTCAATAGGTCTACTAGTTGTAGCATATAAAATAGATTCACCAAACCCTGTAATTCAAAAAGGAGAAAACACCTTTCTTTTTTCTATAATATCTCCATATTTATAGTAACGATCTACATAGACTTCAACACGCAATGTTTTTTCACCGTCATTAGGAAAAAGTTTTAATTTAAATCCTGAATTATTTGGTAAATGCATTAAATTTAAATCTATAAATAAATCTCTAATTTGAGTTGCAGTAAAATCTGATGGTAAATACTCAACAAAACGATTATAAATTTTTGTATTAATAAAAAGGTCGGTATTCTTATGCAATAAATTTTTCTTGAAATGAAAAGGTTTAATTTCTTCAATATCAACATCAAATCCATCTACATAATTTAAACCTTCTCTTGGAAATTCACCATGTATTTCAATATTTTGTTGTTCTTGATTATCATTATTAATTTTATTACTTTTGTTAGATAAATTTTTGTCAATTTTTTTATTAATATTCTCAATATTTTTTTCTTGGTTTTTAGATAACCCTACTACTTCGCCTGTTTTTTCATTAACATCAGCTATTGCTAGATTGATATCATCTTGAATTTTTTTCTCTTTCTTTTTTTGTTTTGAAAGTTTTTTAGTTTCCTTTTTATCTAAATGTTTTTCCTCATCATTTGATTGACTAGAATTCCCATTATTTAAATCAATAATTTGATCAAATTCAGATTTTTCACCAAGATTAGGTAATGCTGTTGTTTCCATACCTTGTTTATGGTTCATTTCAGAATCTTCTGGGATACCAAAAATATTAGAATTGTTTTCATCTAAAGTATCAATAACTTCATTTTCATTTTTGTTTTTATCACTAAACATTAACTACCTCACTTGATGGGGGAACCTCATCAGAAGATGAAACTTTTATTTTAATTTTATTTTTAGATTTAAAATAGTGCATAATCAACAAAATCAACAAAATTATAATTGTTAAAACAACAATAGATCCAAAAACTATTGATAATATAAAAACTACAAGTTCTGAATTAATTGAATCTTTTGCCGCTCTCATTAAAGCTGATGATTCATTACTTGAACATAAAACAGATGGCAGTATAAAGAAAAGGGAAGAGAAAAATAAAATGACAATCAATAAGATTGATAATGTTGTTTTAAATTTTGTTTTATTGCTATTAACTTTTAACATAATCTTATATACAAAGTATATAAGTATTATAACATAAAAAAATATTAAATGTTTTTTAGTGATTTTTGATTTTTTTAAATATTTATATATTGGTGAGTAAAGGAGATTAGATGAAAGAAATATTAGAAAATGATAAAAATCTTTTTAAGATTTTTAATAATCATGAAAATTGTATAATAAACTATGGTGATAAAATGCTTTTAAATGATGAAAAAATATCTACAGGTTCCATACAATTAGATAAAGCATTAGGTGTAGGAGGTATACCAAAAGGCAAAATTATTGAGATTTTTGGTAACGAATCTTGTGGGAAGACTACACTTTCACTTCAAGTCCTAAAAATGGCACAAAATGAAAAAATGAAATGTATTTTTTTAGATTTAGAAAATACATTAAATATAGACTATTTAAATAAAATGAACATAAATACAAAGGATTTGCTTGTAGCTAACCCATTAAGTGGAGAACAAGCTTTTGATATCATAGAGAAAATATTAAAAAATGAAAAAAATGTTTTTATTGTTGTTGATTCTGTGGCTGCTATGCTACCTGAATCAGAAAGAGAGAGTGATTTTAACTCATTGCAAGTTGGAGCTCATGCAAGATTAATGTCAAAGGGTTTAAGAAAAATAACTCCACTGGTAGCTAAAACTAACTCAATATTAATTTTCATTAATCAAACAAGGGAAAAAATTGGAGTTTTATTTGGAAACCCAGAAACTACTACAGGTGGAAAAGCATTAAAGTTTTTCTCATCAATTAGAATTGAAATGAAAAAAGTTGAACTTATTAAATCAGGTTTAGATAAAATTGGTATAAAATCAAAAATCACAATAATTAAAAATAAAATTTCTACACCATTAAAATCTGCATATTTTGATATATACTTTGACTCAGGATACAATGAAATGAGTGAGATTATTAACTTTGCAATTGAATATGGAGTGATAATAAAAAATGGTAGTTGATATTCATTTGAAAATAAAAAAATTGCACAAGGGATTGATCAATTGAAAAATTTTTTAAATGAAAATGCTGATGTATATGAAGAAATTAAAAAAATGACAATTAATCACATAAAATCCTAATATAATATAACAATATGATTTATAGACAATTGATTAAAGAAAATAAACTATTAATGTATAAAATAAATTATAAAAATGTAAAAAATATAACCGCAAAAATAGATAAAAATAATGAATTAATAGTTACATGCCCATCATTTATTGATGATGAATTTATTGATAGTTTTGTAATGAAGTATTTTGATAAATTCTATAATTTTATCCAGAAAAAAAATAACGATTCAATAATTAATTTGAATGAAAATAAAATTTCTTTATTAGGTATTCCTTATGAATTAAGAATAAATATTATTGATGGGCGTGAAAAATATGAAATTATTGATAATAAAATTTATCTTTTCCTTAAAAGTGAAAAAAATAAACAAAAAATGGTTAATAAATTATTACATGATTTAGGCCATGATTATTTAGTTAAAAAAACTAAATCATGATTAAAAATTATGAACGAAACGGCAAATGAAATAAATACAAAATGATATTATTCAAAATGAGGTCAATGTGAATATAACACTAGAAGCATAACATTAGCTATTCAATTATATATGATGAATGAACCATTAATAGATTATGTAGTTATTCATGAAATATGTCATTTAGAATATCCTAATCATTCTAATGCTTTTTGAAATAAAGTCGAAAGATATTGTCCACAATGAAAAATAGCTAAAAACAAACTTAAATTTTGTTAATACTTTCCACTTTTTTCATGATTAAATTTATCTCTTCAGTAGTTAATGTTTTATCATTACTATAAATAGTTATTGAAACTGTATATGTAGTTTTATCGCCTTTTTCAAAGATATCAATTAATTCTACATCCTTTATGTTTTCTAATTTTTTAATAGAATTTATAATTTCATTAATTTGATTCGAATTTTTTTCTAATACAAAATTGTAATCTCTCAAAACAAATGGATATGGTGATATTGGCGTAATATCTCTTTTTTTACTAGATAACAATTCATCAAGATTAATTAAAATTGAGTAGAAATCATTCTTACACTCTTTAAGATCATAATCATTTTTAATTTTATTATCTATTATGTTTATTGACCCCACGTCTTTGTTTCCAGATTTGATAATAATATTTTTATTACTTGTAACAAAAGAAATATCATACATTTTTAACATTGTTTTAATAAAGGATTTAATATTTATAGAATCATTTGAAATATTTGAATTTTCAATTTTAGAAAAATAAAAATTATCAACTAATAAAATATTCAATAAGTTTATTGATTCATTGAAAGATTTTTGTATTTTATTTATTTCAAAAATATTATAAACATTATGCTTTCTTGAGAAATTATATTGAATTATTTCTAACATATTTAATATAGAATTTGATTTAAGATATTCTCTAGCATTAGATATTGGATTTTTAATAGATATATTTGAAAACAAATTTAAATGATCTAATTTTAATGCTTTATTTTTATCTGTTAAATTATATGTTTTAACTTCCATAAAACCATGACATAATAAAAAGTCTATAATCTTTTTAATATTTAATTCATAAATATTTTCATCAAAAGAAAGTATATTAAAATTAATAGGTGATAAATCTAATTTATTAATATCAATAATTTTCATAACTTCTTCAAAAATATCATATTGATTTTCTATGTCTAATCTACTAGAATGTACAGTACATATATTTCCTTTAAACTTTAATAAAGTTTTATTCAATAATGAAATGATTTCATTTTTATTAAAATCAATACCTATAAATTTTTTCATTCTTTCAAAATCAACTTTAATATTTTTTTGATTTAATTTTGAAAAATTCAATGATAATTCAAATTTAATATTATTTTTATTTAAAAATTTAATAAACAAATCAAGAGCAAGTTGGGTATTAAAACTAGAAATAGCTTTATTACCTATTAAAGCAGATTTTGAAGATATTTTCATCTCATTCATAGCTTTTCTCACTAATAAATGATCAAAATTACCTATCTCTACAATGATATCTT
>CASEPW010000047.1 GCA_949289925.1 uncultured Mycoplasmataceae bacterium | reverse complement strand
TTGAATATGATAATTTTTTGCAAATTATTGATGAACTAAATAATGAATTAATTGCTTTTTCATTGATAGAATTTAAATATAAAAGTTCTACTCTAATTGATAGAAGAATTGACTTATTCAGAGCTTATTCTTTTGTAAAAAATACACAATCAATACCAACGCTAGGAACAACAATAATTATTAATAGTGATTTAGACAAAACAGACAAATATTTAAAAAAGAATAATCCTAATACTTTAGTAAAATCAATATCGCTATCTGATTTTGAAAGAAAAATGAATGATCGAAGTGATTTTAAAGAATATTTAGATGAGTTAATTGGGTTTAATAATAATGTGTCGAAAGGTAAAGAATTTAAGTTATGAACTATTTACAATGACCAAGTAACATCATCACAGCAACCAATAAGCCCTGAATATATAAAATATGTTAATTTTACAACTTTTTTATTAGATTATTTAGATAAAACATTATTTTTTCTTTCAAAAATAAATGAAGAAGTATTTTTAAATTCTATTAAATCAGAAAAAACATTATTTAGTAGTATCTTAAAATATAACCATGAGCAATTTTATTTTGTTTTGAATAAATTGTTACAAAAAGAAATTAAAATTTACACAATTAGTTTTAACAATGATATAGAAAATGATTACTTAAACATACACAAAAAAATTCTTGAATATAACAAAAGTAATAAAAATATTTTTGATGGATTGCTATCTACAAGGATTAATAATAATTGAGTTTTTTTATTTTTAGTTATTGAATCATTAATATATGCGCTAAAAATGAAATCTTATGATGATATCAATGCTAGTGACATCGAATATAATAAAAAAACATTTTATGAAGAATATTTTGAATTTTTTAAAAAAGAACAACCACCAAAAGAAGAAAGTGATTTATATAGAGAACATCTTAAAACTTTTATAGAAATTATATTAGGTTTTTATAACAATAAGTATAATATAAAAAAATATAATGACAATTTTACGAAAATACAGCAAAGTTTAAGATTACTTTTAAAATACATATTTAAAAAATTTAATGAAACTAAAGATAATTTTAATGATTATAATAAATTTATTGAGATTAAAAAATCTCTTAAAGATATTAAATCTAGATTACCTAATCAAATTATTGGCTTTGTTTTACTTTACTTTTTTGATTTAAATCAGAAAAAAAATGATAATCCAAATACTTTTCTTGATGAATTATTAGAAATATATTTTAATAATGAAAAGTT
Organism: uncultured Mycoplasmataceae bacterium; assembly: GCA_949289925.1. Taxonomy (GTDB): domain Bacteria; phylum Bacillota_I; class Bacilli_A; order Mycoplasmatales; family Mycoplasmoidaceae; genus Mycoplasma_L. Next base: position 1,089 of record CASEPW010000047.1, on the reverse strand, counting down.
CATTTTGAAAAAAAACAATAGAAAGGACGAAGAATATGATTTTAATTTTTCTTTTGAATTTTTTGATGAATTCACAATTTTCTTTGAAAACAAGAATAATAAAGATTATGTTACAAATTTTCTTTGAAATATAAATCAATACTTTGATTATATTGGTATAAGCAGCGAGAAAAATAAAGCACTAAAAACAGAATTAGTGAATTTATTTAAAAAGGTTAAGGAATTTAATAAAAGATTAAATGATATTGCTTATTATGAAAATGATAAAAATGATAAAAAAGATGATGCTTACGATAAAGAATTTATTAAAAATATTCATGAATTTAAAAAATGTTGTACATGTTTAAGGGAAATGATTGGATCATGATTTGACAATTATTTCAGTAGGTTGTGTTAGTATGATACATATATATTCGACTATTAAAGATAACAAATCATTTAAATATGTTTTTATAAAACCTAAACAAGAAATAAATGACAAACTAGATTTGAGTATGTATTTTGGAGAAATAGTTGCAATTAAAACATCAAACTATAAATATTTTGTTGAAAAAGTGTTTCATGACAGGTTTTTTGACATATATGATTTTATAACATTCAATAAATTGATCGACATATTAGATTTATCAAATTTTCATAAATGAAAAAGAAAAAAAATACATATATTGGGATTAAGCGATATGTTTTTATTGAAAATATATGAAAAATCTAGAAACAGTTTTGAGTATAGATCGCATTCAAAGGAATTGATTGTGGGTAGTAATAATGATTTTAAATACATAACAACAAAAATAGATTTTTTTCTTAATCATATATTGAATTTAGATAAATTTCTTTCTCCAAATTATATGCTGTCAAAAAAAATTGTTAAATTTTTTGAAGACCAAAATATTAAAGTAAAATTTAAATGATTTAATGATAAATATTTTCTATTAAGAAAAAATACTTTTTATTTTAATAGTCAAATTTTGTTTATGCATAAGAAATTAGCTGAATTTGTTTTAAATAGAATAATATGTGATGTTTTTTGTAAAACCAATATATCAAGAGAATTAGAACATATGATTAGAAAAAAATATATAAAATATT
>CASEPW010000046.1 GCA_949289925.1 uncultured Mycoplasmataceae bacterium | reverse complement strand
TAGTGAAAAAAAATTAGATGCAAACTTTATTACTGCTATAGTTATTGTTATAAAAAATTTTGATCGTTATTTAGATATTACAATTTATATTATTGATAATTTTCTAAATTTTTAATATTTTATATTACTCATTTTTGTGTTTGAAAATATATAAAAAATTGTGTAATATTTTATTAGGTAGATAACAAGCTATATTCATATTGTGATTTGTTCATATAGTTTATAAGTTTTTAGCCTCCTTTCTGTGTTTTATCTTATTATAAAATGCTTGAAATCTACCAGACAAATATATTCGCGAGTAAAAAAATAAAGTCCGTCTGATCAACGGACTTTATTTTTTATATTTCTTTCTAATGTCTTCAATAGTCATACTACAACGTTTATCAATTCCTTCTAATGAACCGTTATCTGGATTTTGATAAAAATAATTCATTTCTATGATGTTATTTTTTTTATTGTTTGTTGCTTTAAATCTGTAAAAATCCGCAACTAAACCATTATTGCTTTTTACTCTTTCATATATAATAATGTTTTTGTAATTGTTAAATATTTTTTCAATTTCAGCTTCATTATATTTAGTAATAAAAATAGCATTAACTAAATTCACATTATCCTTTAAATAAATTTCATTATATATTTTGTTAATGTATGGACCATATGAAACAATAATTGTATCAGTATTATTTTTTTCAAATCATTCTCACTTGCCTTCAATGATATTAAAATTATCATCATCAATTTGATTATTAAAATATCATTTAGGGTATCTTATCGCAAAGATATCACTAACATTTTTTTGTGACAACATAATTAATTGCTTTAATTGATTTACAGTTCTTGGAGAACAAATTAAAATATTACTAATTGTTTTTAAAAAACCTACATCATATATTCCATGATGAGTTGGTCCATCACCTGGAGATAAATCTGCTCTATCTATTAATAATGTTATTGGTAATTTTAACCTTGATATATCATGTATTAATTGATCAAAAGCTCTTTGTAAAAATGATGAATAAATATATACAATTGGCTTTAAGCCTGATAAACACATCCCTGATGATTTTGATAAAGCATGTTCCTCTGCAATACCAACATCAAAATATCTATTTGGAAAGTTGCTACTTATTAATTCACAATTGCTACTTCTTGTCATTGCTGGATTTATTACAAAAATATCTTGATCTTTTTTCATTAATTCCAAAACAACATTTGTAGCTTCAATACCAAAACTTTTTTCATTTTTACTATTACTATATGAATGAAAATCACCAAGATTATCATTTTGTGCTTCATTTAAACCTAATCCTTTAACAGTTCTTAAATGAAGAATTGTAGGACCATAATTAACCTTTTTTTTCGCTTGATTAATTACTTTATTAACCTTCTTTAAATTATTACCATCTATTGGACCAATATAATTAAAATCAAGATTTTGAAAAAAATTTTTACTACATGGAGAAAATTTATGATTTATTTTTGATAAATGATTTGATAAAGCTCCCACTGACTTTGAAATTGACATTTTATTATCATTGACTATTATTAAAATTTTTTCTTTTTTAAAAGATATATCATTTAATGCTTCAAAACTCAATCCATTAGACAAAGATGCATCACCAATAACTGCAACAATTTTTCTAGAATTATTCGAAGCTTGATACATACCTGATGCTATTGATAAAATATTTCCAGAATGCCCTGGTGAATAATGATCATATTCACTTTCTTCCATACAGGTAAAACCTTTTAATCCACCTTCTTGTCTAATTGTAGAAAACCTTTCTTTTCTACCAGTTAAAATTTTATGAACATATGTTTGGTGTCCTGTATCATATAAAATAATATCTTCATTTAAATTAAAATTTTTTAATAAAGAAATAGTTAATTCAACAATTCCTAAATTTGATGAAAGGTGAAGAGAAATGGTTTTAGAAGTATTAATAATTAAATTTCTTATTTCAGTAGCAAGTTTAATTTGCTCTTCTAAACTTAATTTTTTAATATCAGAAGGATTATTTATTTTTTCTAAAATACTCATCTTACTTTACCTTCTCTAGTAATTTTATAGTTTGTGAAATAATAATACCATATTTTTGCTTATTATACTTCTTTATCATGTCATACATTTTATTAGACTCTTTTAAATAATTTTCATAATGTTTTTGATTAATTAAGTACTCATCATGATTATATTTTTTATCAAAGAAATACAAAATTTTTTTTACGTTTTTTTTATTTTCATAAACAATAATAAATTGATTTAAAATTTCGTCAAATTGATGATTAATACTAGGTAAATTTTTAAAAGATATATCTTTATTTGTTTCTATATTAAAAATATCAAAAAATTTTCTTAAAATTTTATTTTCTTTCATTATTTTTTTTACCCTTTTCATTAAAGTTATTTTCCATCTCTTCTTTTAAAAACTTTAATAATGAATTAGCTTTAGCATACATAACACGATTAGGACCAACAATTGATACTTGATGTGAAACATTTTTTATATTTATATTTGTTGAAGCAATAGAAACATCTTCAACACCAGTATCATCACTAAAAGTTATTACATTTTTATTATCAATTTTTTTCTTAAATGCTAATTGTTGTCAAATAGATACATCTTCTAGAAGTGTTAAAATTTTCTTTAATTTTTTTACATTTGCAAATTCAGGCTGAGACAATAAACTGTTAGATCCTTTAACAATATGTTTTTCTCATTTTATATTATCAAAAATTTGAGTTACTAATTTTTCAAAAATAAATTCTTTATTTTTTACTTTTGTTTTAATCATATCTTCTAATATTTCTAATTTATCTTTTATCTGATTAATTGGAGTATCTATTAAACGATCATTGAAGATATTTATACATATTGATACATCTTCCATATTAACATTATCATTTTCAAAACTAATTTCTTTTTTAATAATTTCTCCTAATGAAGTTATAATGATTACCAATGCAAAATTATTAGAAATTTTTACTAAATCAATTTTTTTAAGTAAATCTGTATCACTAGAAATTGAAATAACAGATGGTAAATTTATGTTTTCATTAATTATTTCTACTGCTTTATCAACAACTTCATTTATTGATAAATATCTCATTGATAAAACTTCTTTAATTTTTGATCTTAAACGATCTGTAATAATATCAATATCTAAAAATTCATTATAGTATTTATAACCTTCTAAAGTTGGAATTCTTCCAGATGATGCATAATGTTTTGAAATAAAATTATTTTTTTCTAGAACAACCATATCATTTCTAATAGTTGCAGAGGAAAGAGAAGGGAAATATTTCTCAATAATAAAATTACTACCAATTGGCATTGCAAGATTGTTATATTCCTCTACAATTATTTGTAATATTTTTTCTTGTCTTTTAGTTAATTTAGATTGTTCCATATATTAAAATTTTACTATACTTTTGAATTAATATATTTTTTTTATAAAAAAAATATAAATAAAGGTAATATATTATATAATATATTATATTTATTAATAGGAGATATTATGGCAGTACAACAAAGACGTGTTTCAAAATCTAGAAAAGGAATGAGAAGAGCTCATGATTATTTAGAAGTACAAACTACTACTATTTGTAAAAATTGTGGTTCTTCTATTAAACCGCATAGAGTTTGTGGAAACTGTGGATACTATAAAAATAGACAAGTAATTAAAAAATAGTTTTATGAATAATAAACAAATACTTGATAGAGTTCAAAAATTATCTATTAAAGAAGATGGTAAAATAAAAAAACCATTTAATATAAAAAGTATTTTTTTTATAATTTTATCATTAACTATTGCCGTTATTTTAGCTGTTAGTATAGTGTTTTTATTAATTTATTTTTTATAATATGAAAGATTGCATTTTTTGTAAAATTATTAATAAAGAAATTCCAGCAAAAATTGTAGCAGAAAATGATAATGCTATAGCTTTTTTGGATGCATACCCTGTAACAGATGGGCATGTGTTGGTCATTCCTAAAAAACATTTTATTGATTTAGCAATGTGTGAAGAAAAATATTTAATAGACGTTATTAAATTAGTTAAGGAAGTTGCAAATGATATTGAGTCATCAAAAAAATTAGATCCATGAGGTTTTAATTATTTATCTAATCAAGGAAAAATTGCAGGTCAAGAAATTTTACATTTTCATATGCATGTTATTCCAAAATATTCTAAAGATAAAGGTTTTATTTTTAGAAATGAAAAAGATACTATCAATTATACTTTAG
>CASEPW010000045.1 GCA_949289925.1 uncultured Mycoplasmataceae bacterium | reverse complement strand
TTTTAATTATAATTGCAGTTTGATATGATCTATGTCATTTACCCATTTTTACTCCTTTTCTGGGCAAAATATCTCAAACTCTCTAAACAAATTAAAAAGTGCTCCACCTTAATTATATGGTGTTGCACTTTATAATTCAATTTAGGAATCTCTCAATAGAGAGATTTTGTTATTAAATAATAGGAATAATATTGTATCAGCTATAATTTTTTTCTGTTCCATGACTTCTATGAATTTTATATTTATTAATATATAAAAAATCATCAAAAATATATTTTACTTCTGTAGCACATTGGAACATTTCATAACAAGCTTTTGTACTTGTTAAATTTTTTGTATAATCAATTAAAGCATTAATCAAATTATAATGAGCTTCTAATGCACCTGGCATAACAATAGGTTTGTTAACTGGAAAATCTCTTAAAAATTGAAAATAATCTATATTATATAGCATATTACAAATTCTATCCAATATAACAATCCATCTTGAATTAGATGATTTATTTTTATCAAGCAATGCTATTGTGTGAAAATCACATAATGTATTAATTAATTCACTATAATTCTTTTTCATTTTATTCCTTAATAAGTTAATGGTGCTCCATACAGGATTCGAACCTGTGACCCATTGATTAAGAGTCAATTGCTCTACCAACTGAGCTAATGAAGCATAATAATCTTATTATATCATTTTAACTTTTGAAATTAACTTACTTTTACAGGTTCTTTATAATTTGCTGCTCAATCTTTACCAAATGCATCATTTAATGGTCTTGTATATGTATTAACTAAAATTGCTTTTAAATTATCATCAGTAGTATTAACATTATTTTGAATATCTAACATGTCATTATATGCAATTGAAGCAAATGTTTGATCTGCAGTTGCTCATTGATATGCAGAAATAAAGAATGCTTCTGCACTTACACCTAAGAAACCATTTGTGTTTACTTCAGTTCAATTTATACCTTTATCTGCATCTGTAATTTGTTCATCACCGTCAGTATCAAATAATTTGATTACATCATATTTATTAAATTGACTTACAACTAATTGGCTTAAAGATAATTTATCTGTACCAAAAAATTTTGCAGTATTACTAGAATTTGAATCTACCAATGAAGAGTTTGCAATTTGTTCTCCTTTAACTGGTTCAAATAAAGATCCTCGTATAGTTTTAGCTGCATCTTTTAATGCTGCTATAGCTTTTATTTTAGCATCATTTAAATTTATGTTTGGATCTTTTAAAATTGCATCAACTTTTGAAACATCAATAGAAAATTCATCTTTTAATCAATTTCTTGTATTGTAAATTTGATTTCAATTTTGTAATGCATCTATTCTTTTTTGTAATTCTTGTGGGCCTGTTGTAGTGTCTCCTAAATTATATAAAGCACCTTTTGATGATCATGTAGCAGTAGCTGCTGTAGGAGTAGTGTTAACTTTTAAATCTGAAGAAAATAATGAGGTAGCTTCTTGTGATTCCAATGAGTTTGAAGATTGAAATTGAATACCTTTAAAACCTGCATAAGTTTTTGTACCAGCTGAATTAACAGGAACATATGTAAAATAATTTGTATCTTGAGTTAAAGTTACATCATTAGCATTATAGTAACCATTATTTAATGTTACTTTCGCTTCTCCATTATAAGAGTAACCATTAATTTGATTAGTAATTCTAATTGGATTCTTGAAAGAGAAATCCTTATCCAAATTAAAACCATATGCATTAGCTGTATTAGAAGTGTTAAATGCTTCTAGATAATCAGAAACTTTTCAAACAAATGCTGCTTTTTGAAAATTATCAGTTGAATTTACTAAAAAGTCTCTAAACTTAGTGAATTCATATTCGCCGGTTTCAGAATTTCAATCAAATGCATATTGTAATGTTAAGATTGATTTAAAGAAAACTAAAGCGGATTCAGAATACTTTTCTTCAACATCATTATTTGCAACGTTGAAAGCAATTTTCATTAATTGATTATAGTTTTTTGTTGAAGCTCATTCGCCAAATAAGAACGATGCATTATTAGATGTATATGATTGAATCTTTTGTGTTTTAATAGCTGCATTAGTTATTTGTGCATTTACAAATCCTACGGCTGCACTATTAGAGCTAGGAATAGAAGGAATTGAACCTGATGTATATCCTGATAAATCAATTGTTGGTGTTGCATCATTGTATGAATAAATACGGTCATCTATTTGTGCTAATATTTTATCGATTTCAGCAACTGTCTTAAATGAAGCACTATATGTTGTATTTAGCGAAATATTTAATGGATTCATAATATTTGAATATGTATTTGTGTCTTGTTGGATTTGTGTTAAAACTGTAGAATCTAAATATGCATTTTGTTCATATTCTGGATATTCAACTTTTTTTAATTTTAAATTATTAGTTGTTGCATTTGAACCATTATTTAGGTATTGAAAATATGTACTAGCTGCAGTTTTAAATATTTGTTTTTTATTTTTTAGAGTAGCTAGCTTAAAATAGTCATTATTTGTAGGTTTTGTTGTTCCATTAGGAGAAAATAATTGTAATACACTTGGGAATGCTAATTGATTATTTACAATAGAGTCAGATGAATAGCTAGTTGTATATGGAGATTGACCTGCAATACCATTTTCAACTACAGCATTTGTATATCATTTACCTGTATATTGAGATTGAGCTTCAATAATTTTTGAAGTAACTACACTTGGATCATTAGAATAATAATTATAATCACTATAATCTAGATATGCATCAAGATATTTCTTTAATTCAGGATCAACAAGTACATTATTTTGACCATCTATTGTAGTGTTACCTGGAATTAATGTTCCATTTGAATCAAATTTAGGAACACCATTAGTTCATAAAGTACTAGTATATTCAGAAGAAAATATATCTCTTTTTGCATTATATGTGTCATTACCTTTTGATTCTCACTTAGCAGGTGTTGTTTTTTGTTTTGCCTTAGCATTAATGTACTTATAAATTAACTCATATTTATTAGAAGTATAATAATTAGAAACTTCTGATACTAAGTCAATAGTAAAACCTGTATCATCTTGAATATCAGTATTTTTAGAAACCATATGTCTTCACAATAAAGTATTTTTAATTTCATTGACAATAGAATCAAAATCATTTAAACCTTGCATAGCAGCTAATCTATCAATACCAATAATATGTACACCAGCCTCATTTCTAGCTAAAATATATGGTGTTCCTGTAATATTAACAATATCTGCAATATATTTCATACCATTATATTTTGCTAAAAAACCTGGTGTTGATCCAGTACCACTACTCATTATATCTACAATAGGTTGAGGTATTTTAAAATAACCATTTGCTGCTGAACTACTCATGAAATTAGACATAATTTCTGTACCTTGAACATTACTTAAACCTGTTTTAAACTCTGTAGCTTTAGGCACATTAACATCAGACACACCGAATAGTTCACTATTAAATTTATATGTTGATGCTGAAGCATAAGGAGTAAATGAAGTTTCGAATACATCATCTAAATTAATTTTATATAATGTAGCAGAATCATCTGTATATCTAACATTAATATTTATAGCACCACCAATAGCACTATTAACTGCCCCTAAACCATTATTTCCATAAGTGTTTATAAAATTTAAATATTTATCAGTTGAATTTCAAACACCTGTTGATGAAATAACACTTTTATCAGGATATGCTTGTCATTTATATGAAGATGCAGTACCAACTATATCAGAATCCTCTGGAATATTTGGTAATTGTTTAATTCTATTTGTGTCAAAAAAGTCTCCTAAATTAGTTGTTCCTTCGTGTTTAAATAAAACCATCGAAGTAATTAATGGCATTTTTTCTCTAACATATTGATCAAATACATATTCTAAAAAGTCAGCTGTAGCATTAGCAAAAGCATTGGCAGATGCGTTTTCTGCAGTAAATGATAAATTATTTCTATTTCCTTTTGTTCAACCTTTTCAAACTTTACCATTTAAATCAAATAAATCTTTATAGTTAAAATTAGATGAATCTTCACCTTCAATACCTATTGTAATATTTGATGTTATCAATGAATCAAAAGATGAAATAACACGAGAAGAAATTTCATTAAAGAATCAATTTTCAATTAAACCACCATATTGGTCTAAAACTTCTGTTTGTAAAAAATATTGTCATGAATCACCATGTTGTTTTTTCATATTTGAAACAGTATCATCTCAATTTTTATTTACATCTTCTAATATTTTTTGATATTGTTCCAAATGATTTTTAGAATACTTAATACCAGCAAATCAATTTGTAACTAAGTTTTTACCAAAATTTTCTAATAATAATGTAGGTACAGTATCATTTTTAAGCAAATTTTCAAATGCTTTTGAATATGTTACAGAAACATTTTTTATATTTTGTGGGCTTGCAGGTTGCCCATTATTTTCTTTATAACCATAAGTCATTAATGTTCCTTCATTGTCAGAAGGTTTAATAATATTTTCATAATTAATTTTTGTTCCTGAAGAACATGACGAAAGAACAATAGACAATGGTGCAGCCATTGCTAATAGTGATACAGAAGCAATTATTGATTTAATTTGTCATTTTCTTCTAATTTTCATACTATACCTTTATATAAATAAGTGTACTTATAATGTTTTATAATATCATAAAAAATAAAATTATTTATAAAAATATATTTTGTGTATCATTGGAAAGTTAAAATTTAACTCTTTTATAACTATAATTACTAGTCTTAAAGAGTTATATGTCAAAATTTAAAAACAAAAGAATCCATCAATGTGATATCATTCAAACTTATCACAAAAGAAATAAAAAGATAAATTATAGTGCTTTATCTAAAAAGTTAAATTGTAGC
>CASEPW010000044.1 GCA_949289925.1 uncultured Mycoplasmataceae bacterium | reverse complement strand
CTTCCTGATGGTGTTGCTGAAAACATTTCTCCAAACGATGTAACATTAGAGTTGATGTCAAAAATTATTAAGGATAATATAAATATTTTTATTGAAAATTTACCATCTGAATTTGTATTTGATCAAAATTTATTAAATCTAAGAATTATTGCTAAAGATGTTTCAACAGGGTCAATTTCTATATCATATAGTATTGATAGATATTTTGAAATAGTTGATGGTTCAGCAAATTTTGTTAATCAAACTAACTCTTTACGTTCAGGTACAGTTCAAGTAATGAATTTCAAAACTATATTAGCAACAAAAATGATAAAAACGTTTCAGGTTCCTGAAACATATTCAGAAATTATTCCTGAAAGTTTGGATGTAGAGATTTTAAAAAATGCAATTATTGCCGGTAATATAAATGAAATATTTAAAAATTTACCTGAAGATTTCAATTCAACAAATATAGTTGATGTATATAACATTAAACCAAATAATGCAAAAGGGGAAATAACAGTTAATATTAAAATAGATAAATATTATGTTTCAAATGGTGTTATTTCTACTAAGGTTAAATCTTTTAATGGATTAATATTAACTGGTTTTAAAAAAATAGGGGAAACTATTTTTAACCCTAATGTACTTTTAGATAATACTATATATGGTGATATATTACCTCAGGAAATTCTAGAAGAAAAAATAATGGAAATTATCAAAAACAATATTCATTTATTTTTTGAAAATGTCCCAGATGTTTTTACAGTTGAATCTGTACAAAAAACAAGTTATAACAACAAAGATGGTTCTGTTGTTGTTAATGTCACAGTTAATAATTATTATTCAGGGGACGAGTGTCTTGTAACTAACATGCCAATTTCAAACATTGTTAATATTTCAGGTTTCAATGCGATTAACCCTACTACTATTGAAGCGTTGATTGATGTTAGTGATAATGTTTATTATTCATCTAATTATATTCAATATGTTATTTTTGATAAACAAACTATGAATGATCTTATTTTAGAATATGAAAATAGTATTTTTCTAAATGTTCCATCAACTTTTTCAATTGATGATTTTCAAATATCTAATGTAATAATTGATAATGTTGAAGGTACATTAATTGCTGATTTAAAAATAAATACATATTATGCTAATAATGATATAGGTGAACTTATTGTTACTGACTTTGATTCAGTAAATGTTATGAAACAAAGTGTAAAATTTATAGGTTTTAAACCTGTTCAACCAACAACTATTGATGACACTTTAGATTTACCAAATAATTTATATGCAGATGTTTTACCAACTAACATTACTGAAGAACAATTAAAAGAAGTTGTTTGAATATTTAGAAATAATTTCATTCATAATTCACCTTCTAATTTGAGTTATGAAGATCTGAATTTTGATTATAAATTTATTTTCTCTAATAATGTTAATGGAACAATTGTATTAACTGTTAATCTTTATAAATACTTTGATAATAAAACAGGATTATTAATATCAGGTGAAGAAGGAAAAAAACAACCATTATCTAAAAAAATAATAATAAATGGGTTTAAATCAATTCCAGGGAAAACCGAAATACTTTCTACTATTGATGCATCAAACTTATTCCCGTTTGGAAATATTCCAAAACCATCTGATTTTACAACAACTAAAATATCTGAATTGTTATTGAGATCTAATTCTATAATTAACAAACCTGATGATTTCACTATGTCTAATATAAGAATAAATCCTTCTACAATTATTGTTAATAATGTAATTGGTACTTTATCAGCAATTGTTTCGATTAACAATTATTATGAAGAAAGTGGAGAATGAATAAATGAGCATGATGCATGAAAAGATTTTCCAATAACTATTACTAATCTTTCTACTGAAACAGCTACAACAATAAAAAATATTATTAAATTAAATGAGTTTAGAAATAAAAAAGCAAGCGATCTTAGTGATGAACAAATTTTAAATATTTTAAGAAACAATGCTTTAAGTATTATTGAAAATCCTACACCATCATTTAAATCTTCAAATATAAAATCATTTAGATCGATTTCACCAGCTAATAATAAATTAGGTCAAATTTCAGGTGAAATAACAATTGACAGTTTTTACAAGAATGATGGTTTATTAAGTAAACCAGGAGAAACATATACTCAACAAGTTTTATTATCAGGTTTTGAAACTATTGGGCAAACATATGCTAAAGATATTTTCACACTAGAAGAATATGAAGATATTTTACCTTCAAGTGTTAGTGAACAAGAAATATCAGAAAAAATATATGCTAATAGGGATGTAATTTTTTCAAATTTACCTGCAGGAGTTACACAAGCAGATTTTTCAATTTCAGTCGATGAAAAATCAAATAAAAAAGGTGAAATAACTGCTTATATTTTATTGAATAAATATTATAATAGTCAAGGTCAATTAATTGTCGCTCAAAATTCAGGAGAATCATTAAAAGAGTTTATTACAATTAGTGGATTTAAAAAAGCAGATCAAACAACCATAAACAAAACTTTAAATGTTGTAGGTTTCTCAAATGAATTACCTTCTGAGGTTAATGAAAATGATTTACATTACTATCTATGAAATAATAGAGAATTATTCATAAATTCATTTCCTACAAATGAATTAACTATTCAAGACTTCCAGGTAAAGAAAACACAAAAATGAAATAATAAAGAAGGAATACTTGTTGTTGAAGTTTCTTTATCTACTTATTACGATGAACAATCAAGATTAGTTCAAAACTCTCCAACATTATTATCATCAGAAGTAGAATTGACAGGATTTAAGAAAAACAAACCAACATCTATAAATAGTTCAATCATTTTATCAGGATATACAAATATTTCTCCTTCAAATGTAGATGAAGCAATGTTGAAAGAAATAATATTTAAAAATAAAAATTATATATTCAATAATTTAGTTAATGAAACCTTAAATTTATCAGATTTTGATGTAGTAATTGAAAGTAAAAATAATAGAGATGGTGTTATATCAGCAACGATTGAGTTATACAAATATTATAATTCCAATGGTAATATTTTTGTTTCTACAAACTATCCTTTAAAACCAATTGTATATATTTATGGGTTTAAACAAATTTCTCCTTCTGAAATATCTACTACTGTTTCTATTAAGGAATTAGATTCATCTCAATATTTAAAAAGTCCGTATGAATATATAACTTCTCCTGATTCTTCAAATTTATTAAAAGAATTGATTAAAAATCTTGAAAACAAAATTTTTAAGAATATGCCAAATGATTTTAATATTGATGATAATTTATTACAAGTTTACGCTCCTATAAATGAAAATTTAGATGCAAATAAAAAGGGCGAATTAGTTGTTCATATAACATTTAATAATTATTATGGTGATGATTCTAATGTTAGTTTGGTACAAACTACTAGAATTTTGAAGATTACAGGTTTTAAACAAACACCAAAAACATCAATTAATAGTTTAATTTCAATAGATAATAAAGATTTAACAGAGCAAATTCCACAATTTGTTACTCCAAATCAATTAAGACAATTCCTTGTATCAAAAATAGGTACATCTAATAATAATGCATTTGTTAACTTGCCTAATAATTTTGATGAAAGCTCTATTCTTCCTGTTGAAATAATTTCTTATGATAACTTGTCTGGAACAATTGAAGCTAATGTTTCAATTACTAATTTCTATAATAAGAATGGAGTCTTAACATCAACAGAAAGATTAACACAAAAGGTTAAATTTTCAGGATTTTTATCAACTAATCCTACAAAAATTGATGATATTATGATTAATACAAAAGGGATGTCTATTTCTATAGGTAATCAAGCTATCGCACCAATTGAATTTGAAAATATGTCTTCAGAAGAAATTAATCAACAATTTAAAGAATTATCTATAATGGCAAATACATTAGTTTCAAATATAACTCCTTTACCAAATAATAAAAATACAAAAATTGAAATATTAGGTTATATTCCTCAATCATATGACATCCAAAAAGGTTCAATAAAGGTTACTGCAAATATTTCAAACTTCTTTAATCAAAAAGGTGAATTTATCAATGAAGAAAATATTGAAATTACAATCACAGGTTTTAAAATCCAAAATTCCTTGCCAATTTCAAAAGAAAATCCAACTATCAAATATGCTATTTATGGTGTTTTAGGATTTGTTGGTTTAGTTGCAGTGGTTTTATTTGTATATTTTATATTTAGATACAAGAGAATACGTGGCTTAAAATAAATATAATATTTTATATATATAATATATAATAAAATATATGAGTTTTTTAAAGTCAAAAAAAATTAAAAAGTTTTTTAATTTTTTTATTGTATTATCAATAAGTACTTTTGTCTTTTCTTCTCCGTTGTTAATTTTAAATAACAAACATAAAAATATTTCAGCTATAAATAATCAAGAAATTGATTCAAATATTCAAGAAAATATTCAAATGCCAAGTGAACCAAGTGGCATTGAATTACAATTAGATGATTTTTTAATTGCTCCTAATTTCGCACCTACTATTCCTTTGCAAAGTTTAAATTCTAATGAATTGTCATTTGAGATAAAAGATTCATTTATTGATTTAGATATTAATGATAATAAATCTATAAGAATTTTAGAAAATTCAGACATTAAACATGCTTCTAAGAATGATGTAATTAATTTTGATAATTCATCATTATTTTTTTCAACAAGAAATATAGATAAATATGCAAATGTAAAATATGCGAATAAAAATGTTAATTTGTTAAATGTTGTAAATAATAAAAATTTAATTATTGCCAAAGATTATTATAGTGATGATATTCAAGTTTTTTCACCATTCAATGAATCAACAATTTCAATTGATTCATCTAGACTTAATATAAATAATGAAATTTCTCCTAGTGATTTTATTAGAGATAAAAATAATTTTTATAAAAAAATAAAGATTAATTTTAATAATGTAATTTCACAAACAATTAATGACACAAAAATTAAAATTATTCCCGATGACAAAAGGGGTAGTTTAATTTTAAGAATAAATCCAGGTATAGGTATTGATAAAACAAATAATCCAATGGACATGAATGAATACGAATTCGTAATTCCTGGTTTTAAAGCAACTAATGCAGCTAATGTTACAAGAGTTAGTTGATCAAATACATATTTTGAAGGTCCATTTGATATTTCAGAATTATTAAATACAATTCCTGAATTTAGAGATCAATTTATGTATCCTGCAACTTGAAATATGGATTGATCTAATTCTAAAATTAGGTTTGAGATTAAAAAATTCTTATCATCAAAAGTTAGAGCTGCTCCATTAGATTTTAATCAGGATTCAATAGTTTTTAAAGATAATCTTATTATTGATAATTTAAATGGTTCTATTACAATTCCTTTCACTCTTTCAAAATATATTAATACCAATGGTGATCCGGTAAATACTTTACCTGATGATGATAAAGAACCTTTTAACATAACAATTACTGGATTTAAAGTATTAGAAACATATCCTACAGATTTACCAACAACAAAAGTATTACCAGCAGATAATCCTTTTTTTAATCAAGTTTATAATGAAGCAATGAATGAAGAAATAAATAAACTTGTAATTGGTTGAATTGAAAATCCACCAATGAATTTTGAATTAGATGTTAATAGAAAGTATATTAATTTAGAAATTATTTCAGATGCAGAAAAAGCATATGTTGATGTGAGTGTTAGTTTTGATGGATTTTTTGAAGATAATGGACAATTCAACTCATCTAAAACTTTCAAAAAAACAATTAGAATTACAGGTTTTAAGTCTTCTATTTTAACTGAAATAAACACTTCTAATTTAGAATTGGGAGATCCTAATGAAATTGCTCAATTTGGTGGTAATTATGAATATATTAAAAATGAAATCATTATGAAAAATGATTTAATAATTAATCCACCTCCAACATTTAATACAAGTGATATACAAATTGGAGATATTGAATGCAATAATGCTGAAGGTACACTTAGTTTTGTTGTTACCTTAACAAAATATAATGATAATAATGGTGAAGAACAAACAACAGGTTTTGAACCACAAAAATTAGTAATTACAGGATTTAAAAAAGTAAATGGTTACACAAGATTTGAATATCCTTCTTATGTTATTAATAACCCAAAAGCAACTACAAATGATTTTAAAACAAATCCAACTAAAATAATTGATTTTATGAAGAAACACCTTATTAACCAGGTTCAAGATTACACAAGTAATTTTTCTGAAACTATTTTATCTATTAAAGAAGACTCAATAAACGCAAATTCTGAAGATGGAAAAATTTCTTTTATTCCTATAATTACTAATTTTTTTGAAGAAGGAAATAATTTTAAATTAAATATTTCCTCTAAAGAATTGCCTGAAGTAGAGATTATTGGTTTTAGAAAAATTGGTGAAACAGATGTTAATCCTAATGCTAATTTTAATGCATTAGGTAATCCAAACGTATTACCGAGTGAAGAGTTTACTAAAAATTTAGATGGTATAAAGAAAATGATTATTGATAGAACTATTTTCTTGCCTAATAATTTTACATTAAATGATCTTGATGTAAAACTTGATTCTACTTTTTCAAATATTGATGGAACCATCACTATTAATTTTACATATAAAAAATGATATAACTTTGAAGGTATTTTACAAGATTATGAATCTTCATTAAAAACAGTTGTTATTGGTGGATATAGAAAAAATAAACCTACATCAATATCTACAAAATTGATTGTTTATCAATATGATATAGTAGCTTCAGATAAAGTTGCAGATATAAATTATTTAAAAACTCTTGTTTTAGATCGTTTAATTAATAATCCTGTGTCAGGAACAACTATTAATAATATAGAATTATTAAATATAACTTTTAATAATTTATTAGGAGAAATTACATTTAATATTGCATTAAACAAATACTATAATGATGAAGGTTTAGTATACGATGGTCCGGACTTTAAAGAATTACCTGAATTAGTTACAATTTCAGGATTTAAGATTGTAATCCCAACAAAATTACCAGATGACCATGAGTGAAAAACAGAATTAATAGACAAAGTTGCTGCTTTTGCTGCAAATGATATTTCATATTTGAAAAATGTAGTTTACAACAAAATATTTGGTACTTTACCTAGTGATTTTAGTATAGAAAATAATATAGTAATTAGTAACATAACATCTTCAAATATTACAGGTGTTGTAGAGTTTGATGTTAACATTACAAATTATTTTGATGATCAAGGTATCATTCAAACAACATTACCAGAATTATATAAAGTTTATTTATCTGGTTTTAAAACGATTTCTCCTACTGAAATTAATAATTTAGTTACTGTTGTGGGTTATTCAGATAAGTTACCTTCAGATTTCAACAAGAGTGAAATTATAGATATTGTTTATAATAATTTCTCAAAATTTTATGAAAATTTACCAGTTGAATTATTCAATAAATCATCAATTATAGTTGATGATGCAATAACTCCAATTAATAGTATTGGTTCAATTGAAATTTTATTATCAACATCAACTTATTACAATGAAAATGGAAATTTAATTAATGATCCTTTAAGACCTTTACAACACAAAAAAGTGACAATAAAAGGTTTTAAAACTATCAGTGAAACAATCATAAATTCAGGGGTAGTTCTACCTAATGTTGGTGATATTTCTCCTTCAGATTTATCTGAAGAACAAATAAAACAAATTATCTATGATAATAAGTCATTAATTTTTATTCCTATTCCTGAAAATATTTTTACATTAAATTCAATTACTATTAAGAATCAAAATTTAATTGTTAGAAATAATATTGATGGTTCAATAACATTAGATTTATCAATAACTAATTACTATAATTCTTTAGGAAATATAGAAAATTCTATACCAAAAAAAGCAAATAGATTTGTAATTAGAGGTTTTAAATCAACTGCACCTACATATATTGATAGTCAAGTTACTCTTCCAGCTAATCAGGTTGGTGATAAGTTAGTTTCTGAAATGTCTCCATATGAGTTAAAAACTATCTTATCAAATAATTTATCTCTTTTTGTTAGATCTTATCCAAAAGATAAATTAAATAATAAAGCATTCACTATTGATAGTGTTAATATTCTTCAAAACTCTGTTTCAAATTTAATTGGTTCATTGATTGTTGAAATAACTTATAGTAATTATTATTCATCAACAGGTATTTTTGTTTCTTCTCAAGCTAAAGCAAAGGTTAGATGTTTTGGTTTTAAAAAAGTTTATCCAACTGAAATTATTTCAGAATTTTATGTTCAAGGTCAGGAAAATGTTCTACCTAGTTCATTATCATTAGATAAAATTTCAAAAATTATAAAAAGTAATAAAGATGTAATTTTTTCGAGTCTCCCAGAAAATATAACTGATGATCAAATAGTTATTGAACTTTCCTCAGATTCATACATCAATTCACAAGGTCAAATTTTTGTAACAATAAAACTTTATAATTATTACGATGAGTCATCAAATTTAGTAGTTTGTTTGCCAAATGACTCTTCAGCTTGGCCATTAGAACAACAGCTGTTACTAACTGGTTTTTTATCTATTTCTCCTACAGTGGTGAAAGATAGAGTTATTGTTAATTCTCTTGCATTAACTTCTAAATTTGCATCATCAGTTTCAATCCCAGAATTAACTGAATATGTTTTCAACAATAAGGATGAAATAATTTCTTCTATACCTAATGAATTTAATATTAGTAATATTATAATTTCTGATTTAATACCATCAAATAACCAAGGTATTATTATTGCTAAAATTGAATTAACAAAATATTATGATCAATATTCACAATTATCAGATTCAGGTTTTGTTCCTAAAACAATTATTTTTGAAGGTTTTGCAAAAAATAATTTAATAACTTACATTGAACCTTCTTTATTTTTACCATCTTCTTCTCCACAAATTCAACCAGTTCACTCCATTTCTTACTCTACATTTTTAGATTATGTATACAACAATAATTTAATTAAGCAATACCCTCCAGGATTTTCAAGAGCAGATTTATTACCAGGTACAAAGGACAATTTTGTTGAAGTTAATAATTTAGAGGGCTATATTACTGCAAAAGTTTCAATAAAAAATTATTATGATTTTCAAGGTAATATTGTTAATAATCCTAAAAAACCTTTAACTCAAACTATTACAATTTATGGATTTAGAAAAGTTTCACCAACTGAAGTTATTTCTTTCTATGAATCTGATACTTTTTCACATAAATTAGCATCTGAAGAAACAGAAAATGAGTTATTAACAATTGTAAAAAATTCATCTGGAAAATTCATTGCTCATGATACAAATTTATTTAATCCGCAAAATGATATTGTTAAAGTTAAAATTTTAAAAGTCGATAATTTAACAGGTAATATTAATGCATTATTATATATTAATAATTATTATGACCAAACAGGTAATATTGTAAATGTTAATGATCCAATTAATAATTTAGATTCATTAAAACCATGAAGCATCACTTTTTCAGGTTATAAAAAATTATATCCAACTCATATAAACAAATTTTTTGTTTCTGATAGCATTTCATCAATCCTTCCTTCATCAGTTCAAACTAGTGAAGTTAAAAAAATAGTTTTTGACAACAGAAGATTAATTTTTAATAATTTACCTGACTCAGGAATAACAGAAAATGATTTTGATGTAGATATTATAAATACTTATAATTTAAAAGGTGAAATTGATATTAGAATTAAATTGTATAAATATATAAGTGCAATTGGTGAATTAATTACAATTGATAATGGTGGAATTAATTCTCCATTAATTCAAAATATTTCAATTAAAGGGTTTAAATCAATTTCTCCAACAACTTCTATTAATGAAATATCAGCATTAGATTTAAATACAGATTTAGCTAATTTCTTGCCAACAGACATAACAAAATCCCAGATTATCGATTTTATTATTAAATATCAAAAAAGAATATTATTTAATTTACCTATAGAATTATCTAATAGTAATTTTACTCAAAAAAATATTATATCGTTATCACCAACTAACAATAAAGGAAGTATTAAAGTTAAGTTTAGTATCACTGACTATTATGATGCATCAGGTGAATTAATAATTAATGCTCAAGATACAAATTTAGCTATTTTTGAAATAGAAATTGTAAATTTACAAAAAAAATCTGAAACAACTGCTGTGAATTTCTTCCAAGTTCCAAACCCACCATCAGATAAAACACCACAAGATTTATGTTTCGATGATCAATACTTATTAGATATTATTATCGATAACCAAAGTAAAATATTTGATAATTTACCACCAAATTTTTCAGCTACTGATTTCAATATTTCTAATCAATCATTTGATAATTTAAATGGTACAATAACTTTTTCAGTTTCATTAGCTAAATATTATAACCCTGAAGGTAATCTTGTTATGTCTACTCCAACAAACTATAAAGTATTTGAAATAACTATTGGTGGCTTTAATTCAACAACAGCAACATTATTTTCATCACAAATTTCTTTATCAAATGTATCAAAAGTTCCACCATCTGAATTTTATAGAAATAATCAAGACATGAGAGAAATAATATACAACAACAGAAGTATGATTTTCTCAAACCTTTTAAATTTAAGTTCATTTACAAAAGATTCTATTTTTATTAATAATGTAGCGACATATGATTCATCAGGGAAAATAATTATTAATTATTCTATAAATAATTATTATGATAAATATGGGGTTTTAACTACAGAAAATTCTAGTGAAAAGAAATTAACAATTATAGGTTTTTTATCAAATCCTATTACTTTAATTTACGATAATCCTGTTGTTAATTGACCTAACCAAAAACCATCTGAATTCTTTGCAAATTCAAACTATCCAAACTCTAAAATAGAAGCTCTAAGAGAACTAATTTTTGATAAGAAAACTTTATTTTTTAAAGATTTACCAAGAGATTTTACAAAGGATAACATTATTGTTAAAGAAGTTATAGTTAATGATAAACTAGGACAAATAAAATTTAACTTATCTATTAATAATTATTTTGATGAAAATGGTGAATTGCAAACAACACCTTCACCTGATAAACAAATTTTATTATCAGGTTTTGCAAAACAACCACCTACAGCTATAGGTAACTTCAATGTTGTTCTATCTAAAAATGGAGGAACAGTTTATGCACCGATCGGAAATGATTATCAAACAGTTAATGAATTTTTAAATGTTGCTGACCCAAAAGAACAAATTAAGACATTAATTATTTCTTCAATTGTTTATTCAAATGATTTAACAAGTGAAAGAGGGTTACTAGGATTTGAATCATATACAGCTGATAATAGTGCTGGTATTATAGTTGTTAACAAATTAAGAATCACTAATTTCTTTGATTCTGAAACTTCAAAATTAATAGATACTACAAATGGAGTTTCATTTACTCTTGTTATTAAAGGTTTTAAAACATCTAGTGACAATAATATTTCTACTCCTGAAATTATTATTTATACTGCCATAGGTGTATCATCTACAGTTATTTTAGCAGTTATAATATTCTTTGTTTATCGTTTAATTAGATATAAATACTACAAAATATAATTTTAATATATAATATAAATATTATATATGAGTAAAAAAATTAAGTTCAGAATAATTAGTTCAATAATTTCTGTAGGTTTGTTGTCTACATTTGTTGCTTCATTAATTAACAATACTCATAATATTAATCATCCAGTTATTTCAAACAAAATTGCAAAAGCTGGACCAACACCTATTCCAAATCCAGATACTTCAAAAGCTACTACAATAGATTCTCAAGGTTTTTTAGATTTTTTTAATAAATCATTCAATAAAAAGCAATATGTTTATAATATTGACAAAGATGAAGTTAAAAAAATCATCTTTGATTTTATTAACAACAAACCACCGGGTTTTAGATGAGATCATATTCAATTTGATAAAGATTCGCCAAATGGTGGTTGAGATGTTCATGGTGGTGACGGGACTATTGATATGTATGTCACTCTTACAAGATACTATAATGATCAAGGACAAGTGGTAACTACAAATTTTTCTTCTGTAAAAATTACTATTGGTAACTTTTATCCTGCACCGGGTGCAACAGGATTAAAGTGTTCAAGATTTAATGCCAATAATCCAAATATAATTCCACAAACAATTTATTTAGATTCTAATCAACTTAGACAAATCTTAGATGATAATGCTATAGTAGAAAATGTTCCAATAACTACTAATTACACTATTTCTAATTTCAGGTTTTCAAACGAACAAGGAAAAATATTTTTTGATATTTCAATACCGGCTCATTTTGTTGATGATAATGGATCATATATTTTTGTACCACAACCTTATTTTGTTAGAGATTTTGAATTATATGGATTTAAGCAATTAAGTCTAACAACTATTCCAGATGAAATTATTGTTCCAAATTCAACTACAACATTGCCAACTGAATTTAGTACAAATTATTCTGAAATTAGAAATATTATTTTTAATAATTTAAGTAATAAACCAGATAATATGGTTGAATCAGATATACTTATTGATGATGTTACTCCATCAAATATTTTAGGTACTTTAACTATTAGTTATTCATGTAATAATATTTATGATTATGAAAAAGTTCCAGATACAATTAGCTCAAATGGTTTAGATATTGTATTAGTTAAAAGTTATAAAAAAAGAGAAAATATCACACTAACAGGTTTTAAATCTGTTAAACCAACAATTTTCCCTTTGATTATTGATAATATTCCTAATTCAACAAATATATTAGCGCAAAATTTTACTGATGATGAAATAATACAAGTTTTATTAGATTCTATTAATACAATAAATAACATAAATATAACTAATGATAACATTGAACTACCAAATAAAAAAATAAATAACGTTGACGGAGAAATAATCGTTTCACCATGATTAGATAAATTTGTTTATCCAAATGGTAGTGTATATGATGTTCCAGGAGAATTTATTTCTTTCCCTGAAGTTTCATTAATTGGTTTTAAAAAAAATAATCCAACTAAAATTGTCGATGACCCTAATTTTTCAGGTAATCCAGATATCATACCATCAGAAGCTAGTATTGATTTAGTGAAAACAATAATTTCTAATAATATTAAAAATAAACCTGATGGTTTTACTAATGATAATATAATTATTAATCAATATCAATATAACAATATAACGGGTACTATAACATTATCATTTACACTTAATTTATATTATAGTG
Organism: uncultured Mycoplasmataceae bacterium; assembly: GCA_949289925.1. Classification (GTDB taxonomy): domain Bacteria; phylum Bacillota_I; class Bacilli_A; order Mycoplasmatales; family Mycoplasmoidaceae; genus Mycoplasma_L. Next base: position 1,724 of record CASEPW010000044.1, on the reverse strand, counting down.
ATACAGGTTTTTTAATTAATACTCCTACTTGACCTATACAATATATTTCAATAAAAGGTTTTTCTTCTATAGAACCAACAAATATTAAAAAACAAATTACTATTCCAGATGTTTCAGAAATAGATCCTACAGATTATTCAGATGATGAATTAAAAGAATATATTAAAAATAATATTAATTTAATTGTTTCACCATTACCTTCTTCATTTGATTTAGATAGAAATTTGTTTATTGAACAAATAAATAAATATAATGCTGGCGGTTATATAGATGCATTTATAAAAGTAAATTGTTTTTTTGACTCTACGGGTAAGGTAGTAACAAATGATATTCTTTATACAAATATTAGATTTTTAGGTTTTCATTCTGTTTCACCTACTTCTATTGAAAGTATTGTTTATTTAACTAATGTTGCCAATGTTTCATCAGCTGATGTTGATGAAAACATGTTAAAAGATTTATTATTTAATGATACTGATCCAAATAATCCAACAAGTCCACTGATAAAGAATTTCCCAACAAACGGATTATTTAATAAAGATAATATTTTTATTAAAATTGTTGATAGAATTTCAACAAATAATGAATCATACATAGTAATTGATGTCGCTTTAAATACTTATTATAATTATGAAGGATTATTAATTAAAAATTCATCATATATGTTGGAAAGAAATAATATTAAAATTTATGGTTTTAAGAAAATTTCTCCAACTGAAATTGTTAATTCTTTTAGAATTCCACCATCTAGTGAATATAGTAATATTTATGCAAGTGATTTAAAAATTTGATCTGCCGAATCATATAATGATTTATCAATTGAAAATCTTATTAAAGATAACCTTTCTTTTTTCTTTGTTTCATATCCACAAAATATTGAAATAAAAAACATAGTTATTAGAAATATTATAAATGAATCTGGAATTTTAGTAATTGATATCCAAGTATTAAATTATTATGATGCATTTGGTAAAACAGAAACAACAAAACCATTACTTGGCCAAATTTCAATATCAGGTTTTAAATTAATAGGTCCAACAAGAATTTTAAAATCATATAGTTTGGAAAATGTTGATCAAATATTATCGACTTCGTATAACAGTAATATGCTATTAGATATTATTTGAAAAAATAAAGATATCATTTTTACAAATTTACCATCAGACTTTGCTAAGAGTGATATTGAAGTTATTTTAAATGAAAATTCTTTTGATAATTTTTCAGGACAAATAAATGCTCAAGTTATATTATCGAATTATTTTGACGAATTTGGTACTCAACAAAAACTTATTTCATTAGTTAGTAATATAATTTTTACAGGTTTTAAATCTATTTCATCAACTAAAATAGTTCCAAATATTTCTATATCTTTACCTGGAATATCTAAAATTTTACCAACTAATTTTAGTGATAGAGAATTGTTAGATTTTTTATATAATTCTAGAAATAATATTTTTACAAATTTACCAGATGAATTCAATAGAAATTCAATTGTTTTAGATAGAAATAAAATTATTAGAAATAATTTAACAGGAACTATTTCAATTGAACCACTTTATATTAATACCTACTATGATAGTAGAGGTAATTTACAAAATAATTCAATTGAATTATATTCTTCTCCTATTACTATTTCTGGTTTTGGTTCAATTAATTATTCCACTTCTATATCAACAAGTGTAAATTTATCTGATACTATTTTTAATAATTTCTTATCTTCTGAT
>CASEPW010000043.1 GCA_949289925.1 uncultured Mycoplasmataceae bacterium | reverse complement strand
TTACACACCAATTTCATCAATATTTGCTATAAGGGAGTACAATAAACATGTGGTTGTGTAAAAAGACTATGATTTAAGCAAATTTTAAAAATGATAACAAATTGCACTTTTATTCTTATATAATTTATATATATTGTGAGGTTGACATGAAAGAAAAAGAATTTGCACAAGAAAATGATATTGATCATATAGAAACAGATTATAGATTTGTTGGTGAAACTTTAAGAAATCACAACAATGCAAAAGCTAATATTCTTTTTATTCCAGGTATTGGTTGTGAATTTGCTGATCACAATAGATTTAGAGATTTATTAGTATCTTATAATTACTATGCAATTAACCTTCCAGCTCATGGTCATAGTTTAATTGAATCTTATGAAAAACTTTCTTTACAACATTTAACAAACTATGTTATTGATTTTATTAATGAAAAAAAATTAGATTCATTAGTTTTAATTGGTCACGGAACTTCATGTGCAATTGTTGCACAATTAAATCAAATTATTCCTAATAAAATAATTTCTAATGTTTTAGTTTCACCAATCGATACAACATTTATTGATGATGCTAGAGTTATTAGAGATATTCTTGTACCTAGAATTGATGAACAAATTGATCAATTAATGAGATTATCAATGTCTGATTGAAATTCAAAATCTCATAATATTAACTGAATTAATTATAAGAAATATAAATTATCTATTTATGATACATATCATAAAGCTATTAATATTATGTATGATTATTTTTTAGAACCAGTTATTAAAGAATCAATCGAAACATTGTACTATAATTTAGAAATCCCAACAATGGTAGTATATGGCCAAGATGATGGTCTTTTAAGAGTTGAGGAATCAATGGATAATATGAAACAATTAATTCAAAATGTAGCAATTGCTACAATTCCATTATCAGGTAATATGCCATTTTTAGAAAATCCAAATAATTATTATAATAATGTAATTTCTTTCATTGATTATAATGTAGATAATTATTTACAACTTCAAGATGAAGAAGAGTTTGAAGTGCAATAGTAGGAGCAAATATGAAATTTTTTAATAAAGACAATACAAAAAATCAACAAACAGAACAAGTAGCTCAAAATAATGATATTTTGAAAAAAACTACAAATAATTTACAAGCAGGTCCAAATTCAATCACAGGTCCTATTAAAAATTATGATGATGATTTTTTAAGAGCTCATGCTACTAAACCAGATGATGTTATTTTAGAAGAATTAACATTTTATGTAAATTATAAAAAACAACGTGGTGATTTCATTTCATATGATGAAAAAGTTCAAATAGATAGATATTGTAATTTATTATTGAAGCAATTAAAAGTAAATAGATTATGAAGAGAAGAAAAAGGAGTTACAAATGTTGGCGGGTTTAATAATATCCCTAAAGAATTTTATGATATAGTAGAAAATAACCAATTACCATTTGTTAATTTATATTATAAAGATAATTCAATTAATACTTTTAGTGAAGTTTCAATTAGAATTCCAAATGATAAAATTGAAGAATTTAAGAAACTTAAATATGCTAATCCTGATTTAGATTTTAAAGGAAAAAATTCTAAAGTTGGATCGAATGTATTATTTACTATTGATGTTGATGTTGCACAACAAAATAATTCAAGTGAAAACGCATTTGTTAATAAATATGCAGGTATGAGTGAAAAAGAAATTAAAAAATTAAAAAAACAAGAAGCAAAAGAACTTAAAAAAGCTAATAAAAATAGTTCACAACAATCTACTACTTCTACTTCATCAGCTCCATCAATACCAAATAGACCTTCAGTTCCTGGTGCTAACTCTGCTCCATCGATTCCTGGTGCACCAAATATTCAAAAATCACCACAAGCTCCACAAGTAAAACCAAAAGGTATGTTTGATTTATAATATTGTGATATAATATAAATTGTTGTGTTATTTAAAAATAAAATTTTCAATTATAAACCTTTTTCAGATTTTTCAAAAACAGTTATTACAAATTCTATTGCAAGTGTATTATTCACTGTTTTTGTATTAATATTTTCACTTGTTAGAACATCATTAATTTCCAATATTTATGGTGAAACATCGATTGGTTTTTTAGCAATAGCCATTGGTATTTTGCCTTTTATTTCGTCCACACATGGTGGGATTATTAGTGTTAGTAAATATAATTTATATGATAGAGTCTATAAGAAACAATATGCTATAGCTAATCAAGTAGTTGCTGATATGAAGGTTCAATATTATTTTTTTGGATCAATATATGCAATTATTACAATTGTTTTAGCTTTTGCTTTTCCTTTTTTCTTTAATCAAAATGGAAATATAGCTTTGGATAATCAAATAATCCCATGATATGAGTCTACACTTTATATTTTGTCAAATTGTGTAGAAACATTTACAAACTATCTTATTATTCCAATTAGTATTATTCTATTCTATATTATAAAAAAATCATATGTTTCAAATTTTATAAATCTTTTAATTGCTTTTATATCGAATTCAATTATATTTACTTTATTGTTATTGCAATTATTTGGAATAATTAATATTAATTTTATTGTTATGAATATTATTATTACAACTATACTAGGACTAAAAACATTGTTTGTAGTAATGATATTAAAACCTTTGAGAGAGAAATTTATTCCTTGATATCAAAGATACAAAATTAAAAATAAAAAAATATCTAAAGATATGGTGATTGCAATAATTACTCAATATTTTAAACAATTTAATAGTGATTTATATTCAATAGTATTTATAATTGCAACGAATTTTCTTTTATCAAATAATCCAAATGTTGGAGGAATATCAACATACCATGAAGGTCATATGCATTCAGGGTTTGCAACTAGTGGTATTTATTATATATATTTATTTTTAATAACTTCATCTTATGAAGTAATTCATTCAATTGTTGATAATGCCGTTCCTTCGATGGCAGAACATGTTGTTATAAATCAAAAAATTCATAAATCTTTTTTTGAAAGATATAATTCCTTAGTAATTTTTATAGCTTCTTATACAATTACAACATACATATTTACTGCTGCATTTTCATCAACAGCCATGATGGGTTTAGAACATTTAAATAGTGAAGAGTTAATTTTAATGTTTATTATAGTTATCCCTTTTATAATAGATATTTATAGTGTTAGCTATGATCATATCATTCCAGTTTATGGGGATTTTAAAAAAATTATGAAATACACATTAATAAAAGTTATTATTAATGTTATTTGTGTTGTTGTTTTTATTGCATCTATTACATTAAATGTTCAAGAATCATTTAAAGAGACATCTATTTTTATTAGTATTGTTGCAGGATGATGTATTTCTAGCTTAGTTTATTTAATTATTAATCGTAGATATGTTGTAAAAAGATTAGATGAAAAAATTAATTTTAATATTATTAATATTTTGAAACAAAACACATATATTATTTTTTCCTTATTTGTAATGGCTATTATTTTTGGATTTGGAAACTATTTTAATAATATAGAAAATATTGAAAAAATAGGAAAATGATCATATATGATTATTGCTTTTGTAGGATTAGCTAACTTTTTTGTTGTTATATTTTTTATGAAACTAACAAATAAAAAAGAATATAACTATTATTTAAAAGAATTTAAATGTATGGTTAATCATTATCATGAACAATACAAAAAGAAAGAAAGTAAAGAAATTATATGAGATGCCATTAATAATAATTAATATTATTAATTTTTTTTAATAATCTACTATAATTTAGATATGAATAATAAATTAACTGCAAATCAAATAAGAAGAAAATGACTAGATTTTTTTGTTAAAAATGACCATTTTGAATTGGAATCAGTTTCTTTAATTCCAATCAATGATACAACATTATTATGAATCAATTCAGGTGTAGCAACATTAAAAAATTATTTTTCAGGTAAGGAAAATCCACCACATGTGAATTTAACAAATTCTCAAAAAGCTATTAGAACAAATGATATTTTTAATGTAGGTGTTACAGCTAGACACCATACATTTTTTGAAATGTTAGGAAATTTTTCTGTTGGTGGTTATTTTAAAGAAGAAGCAATTGAACTTGCTTTTAATTTTTTAACAAAAGAATTAATGTTTGATATAAACAAATTATATTTCACTGTTTATAAAGAAGATGAAATAGCATATAATAAATGAATTTCTTTAGGTGTTGATAAGAAACATATCATTAAATGTGATAGAAATAGAAACTTTTGAGATGTCGGAGCAGGTCCATGTGGTCCATGTACTGAAATTTATTACGATCGTGGTGAAAAATATGATCCAAAAAATATTGGTGAAAAGTTATTCTTTGATGATATAGAAAATGATAGATATGTCGAAATATGAAATATTGTATTTAGTGAATTTAATAATGATGGTAAAAATAACTATACACCATTAAAAAGAAAGAATATTGATACAGGTGCAGGACTAGAAAGATTATGTTCAATCATTCAAGATGTGCCAACTAATTTTGATTCAGATTTATTTATTGATATTATTAAATCTGTTGAACAATTTACGAATAAAAAATATGATATTGAATCTTATTTTAGAAATGATTTAGAACAATCAAAAATAAATTTAGCATACAAAGTTATTGCAGATCATGCTAGAGCATTAGTGATGGCAATTGCAGATGGAGCTGTTCCTTCAAATAAAGATCGTGGTTATATTCTAAGAAGATTAATTAGAAGAATAGTAGTTAAACAACACTTTTTAAATATAGATAAAAATATTTTTGATACTTTAGTTAATGCTGTTGTTCAAACTATGAAAGAATATTATCCATATTTATTAGAAAAACAAGATAGAATTATATCTATTCTTAACAATGAATATAATATTTTCCAAAAGACTTTAAAACTTGGTTTTAAATTATTTGATGATAGTGCAAAAATAGGCAATTTAGATAAAAATACAACTTTTAAATTAGTTGAAACATATGGTTTCCCTATTGAATTGATACAAGAATTAGCAAATGAACATAATTTAGAAATTGATATTAATGGTTTTAATGAATTGTTTAAACAACATCAATTAATTTCAAATGGTAAAAAAGATATTGCAGGAATGGAACAACAAAATGCTGAATTATTAAATCTAAATACTCCTTTTCAATTTTTATATGATACTTATGAAATTAATGATGCTACAATTTTAAAGTTATATGATGATAACTTTGTACCAAAAAACGAAATAGATGGATCAGGATGAGTAGTTTTTGATAAAACTTGTTTTTATGCAACTAGTGGTGGTCAAATGCATGATATTGGTTTTATTAATCACTCATTTGAGGTTGATGATGTTATAAAAGGGCCTAATTTACAACATATACACCATGTAATAAATGTTTCATCATTAAAAGAAGGAGAAAAATGTTTATTACAAATTGACAAAAAAAATAGACAAAAATTAACAAACAATCATTCTGTTGAACATTTATTACATATCACACTTGTTAAACATATAGATTCATCAATTAAACAAGAGGGTGCATTCAAATCTCCAGAAAAAGTTACTTTTGATTTCCAATATCATAAAAAAATTACCAAAGACGATATTAAAAAAATAGAAAATGTAATAAATGGTTTAATTAATGATTCTATTTCTTCAGAAATTTTATTCCTTGAACTTGAAGAAGCGAAAAAATTAGGAGCAATGGCTTATTTTGAAGATGTTTATAAAAAAATTAAAGGTAAATTAAGAGTTGTAAAAATTGGTGACATTTCAATTGAATTATGTGGAGGAACACATGTTAACAATACAAAAGAAATAGAATCTTTTAAAATTATTGATTGTTATCAAAAAGGTGCAGGTAATTGAAGAATTGAAGCAATAACTACAAATGAAACTATTTCTAATTATATTGATAATAAAAATCAACAAATTAATTCAAAGATTGATGAAATTAGAAATGAACTTTTAAAAATGAATATTTCATCACAAGAAATGAATTCTTTATTTGATAAAATTAATAAAATTGATGATTTAGATTCTAGAATTGAATTATTAAAAGATATTAGTGATAAATTTAATTCTTTAAAATTAGAATTTAATAAAGAAAATGCTAAAAAACAAATTTCATTTGTTAAAAATCAAATTTCTACAAATAAAAATAATATTATTATTGAACAATTTAATGATATCGATAATAAAAATTTATTTAATGCCCTTAGTGAGTGTGTTAATGAGCAACAAAATAAAATATTTGTATTGATAAATTATATTGATCAAAAAACACAGTACTTTATTGCTTGTAATGATAAATTCGCTAAAGATAATAATGTTAATCTAAATAATTTAATTAAAGAATTCAATGCTAAATTTAATGGTAAAGGTGGGGGAAAACCTAATTTTGTTCAAGGTGGATGTAGTGGAAAAATTAATTTAGATGATATAAAAAATATTTGTCAAAAATATGTATAAATTTGAAAACGAATTAGTAGCTTTAGGATATAAAAAAATAGCAGGTTTAGATGTGGTAGGTAGAGGTTGCATTGCAGGTCCATTAGTGTGTGCAATAGTTATCCTTCCCATAAATTATAAAAATCATAAAATTAAGGATTATAAACTATTGTCACCATCAAAAAGAAAGAAACTTTATGAAATTATAATTAGAGATGCATTATCATATCACATTGAGGTTATTGAACCAAAATTAGTAGATAAATTAAATCCTAAACAAGCATCTAGATATGCGATGAAAAAATGTGTAGAAAAAATCAAATTAACTCCTGATTATTTATTAACTGATTTTGAATCAATAGATTCAAAAATACCACAATTAATATTGTTAAGGGTGATCAAAAATCTATTTCAATAGCTGCTGCATCAATCCTTGCAAAAGTTTATAGAGATGAATTGATGATTAAATTAGATAAAAAATATCCTGAATATTATTTTAAAGATAATAAAGGTTATTTAACTAAAAAGCATATTTGTGCATTAAAAGAATTTGGACCAATTAAAGAAATACATAGATTTAGTTATAAACCAATAAGTGAATAATTTTCTTTTAATACCATTATCATTTTTGAAAACACTAATTATATTAAACTAAAATAAAACACATTATCTCATAATCAAATTTTAATGATGATGTAGGTATATTACAAATATAAATTAATTAATTTATAAAAGATAAAGGTTACATCATATTAATTATTCTATTATATTTAAATTTTCTAATTAAAATAACAAAACCTAAATCAATAAAGAAATCA
>CASEPW010000042.1 GCA_949289925.1 uncultured Mycoplasmataceae bacterium | reverse complement strand
AAATATGATTTTGAATGAATAGTAAAATTTATTATCCATGGTGGATGACCTAATTATATTAATCAATCTAAATCATATGCTAGTGAATATATTGATGCCATAATTAATATGAACACTACACATGTAAATGGATTAAATAATAAAAAAGATAAATGTAAAATGATCCTGCGTTCATTAGCTAGATTAAATGCTTCTAAAATAAATAAATCAACAATATTAAAAGATTTAAATAATGAGATTAATAAAGAAACATTAGATAAATATATAGAAGCATTTGATAGTATTTATTTATTTGATTATCTAAATTCATGAAGTCCCAATATTAGATTAAAATATAAAACTAGAACTTCAAATAAATTATATTTTTGTGATCCATCATTAGGTTTAAGTTTATTAAATATTAATTCGATTAATGATTTATATAATGATTTAAATACATTAGGTTTTTATTTTGAAAATTTAGTAATTAAGGATTTATTAGTATTTGCTCAGAATAATGATGCTAAATTATTTTATTTTGCAGATGAAAAAGGAAATGAAGTTGATGTTATAATAACTTTATCTAATGGCAAATGATCTGCTATCGAAATAAAATTAGGATCTGAAGAAAGTGTTGATAATGCTGTAAAGCAATTAAATAAATTAGATAGTTTAATATTAGAAACCAAAAAAGGTTTTAATGATAAACCAACCTTTAAGATGATTATTACCGCTCATGGTTTTCCATACCAAAGAGATGATGGCATTATAGTTATGCCACATGCATTATTAAAATTATAATAATTATCACTTAATAATGTGTTTATTAATTAATTCATTAATTTGTTTCTTATTTTTAAGAAATATATCATGATTATTCATAGCATAATTTAATGACTTAAATAAATAATTAATTGTTGGTTGTTTATATTTTTTTATACCATTCTTATCTTTATATCCATTCACTATTTGTTGATAATATTTTTCATTACTTCATCCCATATAGTCAACTAATTTTTCAACCGAAATATTTAATATATTAACACGCAATTCAATTAAAAAATCTTTGATGTTTGGTTCATAACAAACATCAACAAAACCTTCTGGGGGGGGGTTAAATTTTTATAGATCATATGATCATTATATGATCATATGTAAAAATATATAAAAAAATCCAACTATGGTTGGTTAACTTTTTATAGATCTAAATTAAAATCTTAAAGATTTTAATTATGAGTAACAAATTAGATATTGGCAATAAAGAGATAAGAAAAGATCATTATCAAGAACTTATACATTGAAAGTATAAAGACAAAATATTTTGAGCTAAAAAAAGAATTAAAGAATTCATTAATCAATGTGAAAAAGATATGATTCCAGAAATAACAATATCTTTTTCTGGTGGTAAGGATTCCACTGTTTTATTAGATTTAGTTTTAAAAGTTCATAGTGAAATGAAATGTGACATTCCATTAGTTCCTGTTTATGCTGCAGAAGTTACTTTTCCTACAACTTTTACATATATTAAAGAAATAGTTAGAGAATATCAAAAACAATATCCGAAATTAAAAAATGAATTTATAGCTATGCCTAAAAAAACATGAAATCAAATTTTAAGTGAAAATGGATATCCAATTTTTTCAAAACAAATTTCAATTCTAATCAATCGTGTAAAGAAAAATAAAACAAAAAATAATTTAACTAAATGATTTTTTGGAATTGATAGAAAAAATACTAGTACAACAAGATTTATGTTAGCAAAGAATAGATTATTCTTATTAGATGATAATATGTTAAATAATTGACCAGAGTTAAATAATAAAAAATTAAAAGAATATTTTAAAAAATATGAAGATCAATATTTCTTTTCTGAAAAATGTTGTGATTTTATTAAAGGTAATTTAAAACATGATCATCGTCCATCTTTTATTGGAACAATGGCCCAAGAATCACAACTAAGAAAAAAATCATGAATTAAAGATGGGTGTAATATTTATTCGGCAAAGAAAAAGAAATCAAGACCTTTGTCAATATGAACAGAAAATGATGTTTGACAATATTTAAAAGAAAATAATATCAAAGTAAATCCAGCATATAATTTTGATAGTACAAAAGATAAACAAAATCTAAGATTTACAAGATTAGGTTGTACTTCATGTCCATATGGTTCATTCATGGAACAAAAAAAGATTGAAGTATTAAAAAAGAAACAAAAAAATAATGAAAACATTAACCAATATGAATTAATGAACAGATTTGAGAAATTAAAAGAGGATTATCCAAATCTTTATTTATCTCAAGTTATTTATAATGGGATGTATAAGATATTGATTGATATGAATGTGATTATAAAAAACGATGATTTATATATGAAATTATATGAAAAAAGAAGAAAACAAATTGAAGAGTGATATGATGTTAAAAACTTCAGAACAAATATATTAAAAGTAATGTGCCAAATAGAAAATCCAAATGATTATAAGAAAAAAGGAAAAGATTACAAATGATCTTATTCCTTAAATGAATTTAATCAAGCAATGGAATTTTTTAATTTGGATAAAACAAATGTAGATGAAATTAAAAAAATAAGAAAAGAAATTAGTCATTAATGTATTCTTGATATAAATCAAAGAATTCAGTTAAAATTTTTATGACTCATTTTCTATCTTTAAAGTCATAATCAATACATTCATCAAGATATTGGAAAAAATTATTACCAAAATTTTCTAAAATTATATCTTTAAAGTTATTTTTACTAATTTTTTTATTATTAGAAAAAACATTTTTTATTAAATCATAAATCTGATTGAATTTTAAAGACTCACTGTCAAATTTTCCAACTGTTTCCTTTAATTCATCTTTTAAATAGATATCTTTTATTGATGTTCATACACTTATTAATTTAATCATGTCAATAAGTAACAATTTTTGATCAAAATCATCGAATTCATCATCCATATAATTCATATAACCTAAAAGTGGAATATATTCTTTTCTTTTCGATTTTATTAAGAAATTTCTTGCTTTACAATATTTATTACTTGCTTTATTAACAACTTCATAATAAGAATCAATATAAAACATTCACTTATTTAATAAAAAATCATTTAAAAATTCTTCAGCACCATAATTATCCATGCCTTTTACAATTTCTTTAAACATATTTTTAGGATTATATTCAATTTGAAATTCTTCATCATTATGAAAACATTTATATGCTGCAAAAAAAGCTTCTTCAAATTCTTTATCTTTAGTTTTAATTTTTTTGTTTTCATTATTAAAATATTTAATTTTTGCCAAGTTAAATTTTTTAGAAAATTTTTCAATAGTAGATTCTTTTACTCCACTAGAAGTAAGAGTTCAAATATAAGAATAAATCAATTCAACATTAGTTAATTCTATTCCTCTAGCATTTACTTTAATAAAAGTATCAAAAGCTAATTTATAGTCATTAAATTCAATTTTAATAACATTGATTTTATTTAGAATAAAATCAAGAAAATTTTGAAATTCATCTTCATCATAAATAAACTTTGACAATAAACTTTTAACAATAAAAACATTGTTAACAATATTACTCATAGTTCTTTCGTGATTCAAAGATGAGATATTATCTTTACTATTAAAAACTAAATCATAATATTTTATTTCATCTTTTCTATCTTTGTCTTCTGTCAAGAATTTTTCAAAATAATATTTATAATAATTATCTTTTTTATTACTACCTATAAAATGTTCAGTAAGTGCCTTTATTGTAATTAATGTACTAATAGTTCTTTGTTGTCCATCTATGATACTATAGTATCCATTATCATTAATTGTATATATAGTTCCAATAAGTGAATTGTAATTTAACTTTTCATCATTTTTTAAGGTTCTATATTCTTCATAACTTCTTTTAAAATCACTAATAAATTCCTCTATTTGTTCTTTTTGTCATTTATATTCTCTTTGTGACTTTAATAATTTAAATTCATTATTATTTAAAAATTCATCAATTGTCATAATTTTGCATTCTATATTTTTTTTACTCATTTTAGTTTTCCTCCATTAAATAAATTATTTTTTCTATTCTTATATTGTTGTTATTGATATTTTTTATCTTTTTTATTGCATTAGATATTATTTGATCATCCTTTATTTTTGTTAATCATTCTAGGTATTTATCATTAAATATCACATTATTATTTTCTATTGAATCTTCATCATTATTTATTCAATTTTTGTAAACATCATTAGTATTTATAAAAGTTTTATAATTTTGATTAATATATAATATTTTTATTGATTCATCCACATCTAAAATAATTATTAATCCATTATTTTTATTTATATACATCAAATATTGTGGAGTGTTTTTTTCGATATCAATTTTAGCGTTCTTTCAATCTTTATATTTTCTATATTTATATGTAGATATTTCGTCAGTTATTTCTTCTTTTAATAAATTATGTTGATTATCATTCTGTTTTTCTTTATTTTCTATATATGAACAAACATTTTCTGGGGAAATATAGTACTTGTGCGTATCTGAACCAAGAATATCTGCTAAGTATGTTTTGTTCACTACAGCCTTATGCATTACTTCATTAACTACTTTTTTATTTGTTCATAAACTAAATACATAAATATTTTTATAAATATCATCAACATAAACATTTTTATAATCACGATATCTATCAACTCTACCAATTCTTTGCATTAAAACCATAGGATTATAATGATTATCAAAATTAATTAAAACAGTTGCATCTTGGATGTTATGACCTTCAGCAAATACATTTGTTGAAATTAAAAATTTAAAATTATATTTTTTATATTTT
>CASEPW010000041.1 GCA_949289925.1 uncultured Mycoplasmataceae bacterium | reverse complement strand
TTTTTAATTATAATTGCAGTTTGATATGATCTATGTCATTTACCCATTTTTACTCCTTTTCTGGGCAAAATATCTCAAACTCTCTAACAAATTAAAAAGTGCTCCACCTTAATTATATGGTGTTGCACTTTATATTTCAATAAAGAAATCTCTCTATTGAGAGATTTTTTATTATAATCTATCTATTATGGTGCTTTTTGAGTCTATACAAACTAAGTATTTTGAAAAAAATAATTTAAAATTATCATTATCAATAAATAGAAGAATAAATATCTTATAACATCCAAATAAAACTTTTATTGCAGAAATTCTAGACTTATTTAATAACACAAATGAAATTATATATGGTTCATTAATTATTAATGATTTTTTAATACAAGATTTAGATATTAAGCAAAGAAATCATTTTTTTTACAAAAATGTAAGTTATTGTTCAGAATATGACATTTTGAATAAGAAATCAACTATAAAGGATTTAATAAAATCAAAAGAAAAATTATATACTAATGTTATATCTCAGGAATTAATTAATTCTTATATAAATTTTTTTCATTTAGATTTAAATCAACAAATTAAGAAAATGGATAAAAAAGATCAATTCTTAGTATCATTGTTATTATCATTAATTAAAAATCCGAAATTAATAATAACTGACTATAAATTTAATTTTAATATTGATTTAACGTTAGTAGAAGAATTTTTTAATGAGTTTATGAAAAATACACAATTAGTAATTCTTACTAATAGTATTGATAATTTACAATTCAATATATTCTTTTATAACCTAGAGCATGTAGAGTACTATGAAAACAATCCTAATCTTACAATTTTTACAGAACAACCAATTAATTATAAAAATAAAAAAACATGAAAGCAAAATTGTGAAATATTTATGTATATTTTTAAAAAGGTGTTTTATAAAAATTGATGATATTTATTAATGATAAGTTTCTTATGTATGATTATTTTAACTATTGCATTAGTTTTTAATTTTAATGATAATAGAGTATATCCATATATTATTTCATATGGATGTCTAATAATTTCATGCTTTTTAATGTTTACTTTTTCAACACTACCTATATTTTTTAAGCACAATAAATTTTTAATTAATTTAAATATTGAAGGTTTTAACCATGTCGTTATTGTTCTTTTTACAACAATATTAGATATAATAGTTAAAATTCTTCCCTTAGCTTTATCAATTATTTTTCTATTAATTTTTTATTATACTTTAAACATTGTTCAAATAAATGTAGATCTAAATTCAATATATATATTAATAATTTCATATGTTGGGATTGTTATGATTATGAGTTTATTATCAAGCATTCAATTAAGAGTTAACCTTAATAAAATAAAAAATATTAATATGTAATAAAAAAAGTATCCAATGGATACTTATTGTAAATGGTACCGAATGGCAGAATTGAACTGCCGGCTAGACATTACCATTGTCTTGTTTTACCACTAAACTAATTCGGCTATTTAATTAAATAAATTTAACAGCAGTTCCAATATAACATTGTGAACCAGTAGCAGTTGTATCAGGTTTAATACCTACAACAGCATCTGCACCCATTTCAATTGCTTCTTCTTCCAATCTTGATATTGCAGTTGATGCAGCACCCTTTGATGTTAATCAAGTTAATCTATTACCCATAACAATTCCAATAATTTCATATTGCTTATTTGGAATAGTATCAGTTGTTGTTAAAATTATTTTATTTGATTTCATGTTTACCTCATTATTGATTCGTTAGATATTAGAATTGCACTAATGTCATTGGTTTTACTAATTAAACTAATCTAACATATGGTGGAGATGACGGGAGTCGAACCCGTTTCCACAAATAAATTTCAAGTAAGATCTACAGTTTATTGTTATTTTATTATTCTATATTAGAGGAATAACACAAACTCAATATAGATTGCTCTTATGCAGTTCATTAATATATTATAGAGCAATAACATATTAACTAGCTATTAAAACAAATACCTATTCTACTAATAGCAAATAGAATAAATAAGCAGATTTAACTAAGCAATTGCAAAGTTGTGGTTGCTAGCCATTAGTTGGTTTGCTTCGAAAGCATCAACTTGATTGTTTGATTCGTCTGCACTTATTGAACCTAGAGCTATAAGGGGCATACCCCACTGCACTTAAATGTCACCTATTCATGTCGAAACCGTGACATCCCCATAAAAAT
>CASEPW010000040.1 GCA_949289925.1 uncultured Mycoplasmataceae bacterium | reverse complement strand
TTATAATCAATTAAAAATTCTATTTGATGATAGATTATAATTTTAATATCAAGGATTAATAGTTTTTATACTTTTTAATGTTAATCTCCTTAAAAGTAGTTTCTCTAAAACTATCTACACTTCCTGTAGTTATAAAAACTGTTAAATTTTATCTTTTCAATAACATTTAATCATTATTAACATCATCTTCTTTTTTATTGTAAATAGATGGAGTTCATGTTTTAGAATCTTTTAATTGATAGAAATTATTACCCATTCCATCATGATACGCGTTATATCCTTCTTTTGTTACATATATAATATTTGGTCTATGTTTTTCAATATCAAAAGTTATAAAATCTTCATTATCAATTTTTGTATTTTTTATTTTATCAATATATTTTTTTGCATTTTCAATAGAAGCATGTAAGGTTTCAGTTTGAAATTGCATATAATATTCAACTTCTTCTTCACTCATAGCAGCTTTATTGAAATCCTCCAAAATTTCATTCTCTTTTGCAATTCTTTCTTGTTCTTTCTTTTCTCTTTCTTCAATCTGTTTTCCAAATGCTTGCTTAAAGTTTTCTTTAACTTCATCAGATAAATATTTATATAAATATTCAGGTGGTAATTTTTTATCACTATATAATTTATCACCAGCAAATAAGAACTTCATTACATTATCAATAAATTCTTTATAGTTGTCTCTTCAAGGATAATGTGCAGCATCTAATATTTGAACTGTAGTAACAGTATCACTATTTCTATAAGTTGACTCTATTTCTGAAGATAAAAATAAATGATCACTTCCAGAAATGATAACTAATGTAGGTATATAATTTCTTTTTTCAATTTTTCTTAATGCAGTAATATTTGCTTGTGATAAAAAATCAAAAATAATTTTTTTATAAATAAAATGATTATAGACAAATCTTCTAGCATTATCAATAACTTCATTACCTTCTTTATCTCTTGAAAAAATAATGTCATTTTCAATATAATTTTTTTTCATTAAATCATATGTTTCATCAATATTACGTGGAAAATTTTTCAAGTTTTCGATTGTATGTCTTGAAACCTTAGAAACTAAAGGATTTATTAATATTAATTTCACAAAATTTAGTTTCAATTCCTCAGCAATCATTAATGCAATAGTTGCACCAAATCCATTACCCATTAAATATATTTCATCTAAATTTAAACTTATTAAAATATCTTTTACATATGAGTAAAATTTTAATAAATCTCAATTATTGTTATTTAAAAATTTTTCCTCAACTTGATCCATCGGAAAAAAAACACCATAAAAATCAAACATCATTAATTGATCATAAAATTCTTTAATATTTTCAGGTTTATCATAAAAATCATGAATATAAAAAATTGCCCTATTACAAGGTGTCTTTTCATTAATTTTAACTATCATTTTTCCATATTCAGTTGTTTTATATTTAAAAGCCATAATTCCCTATCTAAGTCTTATAAAAATACGAGAGAAAATAAAAATTAATTGTATCATTGAAACTAATAATGAAAAACCAAAACTTAATGATAATAACATCAAACCTTTATTATCTAAATTTTCATTTTGAAAATCTTGCATTTTAGACATAGAATGAAATAAAAATATGTTATAACAAATTGCAATAAAAGCCATCAATACTGTAACAACAATTTCTCATATCTCTATTGTAAAACTACTAACAAATCAACTAATTAAACTAAAAGCGATTGATACTATAAATAACATTACCATTGCTATTGTAGCAAAACCCATTAGAGACATTGTTACTTTAGAAGGTAAACAAATCCCTAATATTGAACAAATAAACATTGTTAATCCAGCAAGTCCGAAAATCATCAATAATTCAGCTGAATTAAATATTGCAAACAATGAACTAAATCCTAGGCCAGAAGAAAAAATATAAATAGGAAATAAGATTCCATATTTTCCAATAGTCATTGTAGTAAAAGAAAAGAATATCATTGCAAACAACGATACAATTAATGCAATAGAACTTGTAATAATTAAAGCGTTTTGACTTATTATCGCTTTATCAAATACTAAAAAATAAAATAAATATCCAATTCCAGCAGTAGCTAAAAGACCTAATCCTGAAATTAATGAAGAAATCCCAATTATATTTTTTTGTTTTTTATTATAAGAATGAACAGTACTATTATTTAATAATTCTTTTTTTAATAACATATTAATTTTCTAACTCCTTTAATTTTTCATTTATTATTTTAATTTTTTCTTTTGTTAATATTTTAGCATCGATAACAATATGATCTATTCCAAATGTAATGCATGTTTGTGTTAAAAAGTCTATATAATTATTATTTAATGTTTTGAAATATTGTTCATTTTGTTCAAAATTGTCTGTTTCAACTTTTCTATCTCTTTTGAATAAACGTTCTTTAAATGTATCTCAATCTACTTTAATTATTACATACAATTTAGGTAACCCTATACTATAAACAAGTTCATTTATTTTATCTCTTCACATATTGTCATAAAAAGTAAAAGTTATTGGGTCAGCAGACATATTTTGGTGTGCAAACAATCTATCTTCAAAAACAGTTCTATCAACAATCACATAATTATTATTAGCAGCTGCTTTTTTGTAATTTTCAAATCTTCTTAGAAAAAAATAAAGTTGAAAAACACTAGGAGCAATATCTTGTTTTTCATATAGACCTTTTAATAATGCTTTTTGAATTTCATCATTATCATCTAATTCATATAAAACATCACACTTTAATTCTTTGCTTAATTCATTCACAAGTGTAGTTTTACCAGCAGCAATCATTCCACCGACTGCAATAATATTAGCTACTTTAATTTTTTTAAATTTTAATTCTGATAATTTTTCCATACTTATTATTATACTATAATAATAATTATAAAAATCTTTATATTTGTTTTTATCATTGGAAAGTTAAAATTTAACACTTTCATAGGATTCTT
>CASEPW010000039.1 GCA_949289925.1 uncultured Mycoplasmataceae bacterium | reverse complement strand
TTATAAACAACTTGCATTTGTTTTATTGTTGAACCATCAACAATTGATATAAAACCAAAAGTTTTATTATCTCTATTAGTTTTTACTCAACCTAATATTTCCAATTCAATGTTATTGTCTAATTTGTTATCATTTGCTAATTCATAAAGTTTTCTAATTGTCATACCATTCATAACTTTAATTATACAAAAAAAATTAAATATAATATAATGATATTATGTAAGAGGTTATTATCATGGACAAAAAATTAAAATTCGACCTTGATTATGAACAAGAAAATTACAAGAAAGTTGAAGTTCAACCAACTAAAGCTTTTGATTTAAATAATGTTTCAAATAGTGAACTTGAAGATGAATTTTTAGATTACTCAAATGATGAATTATTATATAAATTAGAAAACGAAAAACTTAGCGATGAAAAAATTAGAGCTATTAAGAATATTCTAAATTCTAGAAAATAATGATATACGCAAATATAAATGTACATTCATATTATTCACTACTTGATTCCATTTTATCAATAGATGATATTATAAATATTTCTTTAGAAAATAATTTAAACTATGCAATATTAACTGACGTCAATCTATATGGAGCTATAGAGTTTTATCAAAAATGTAAAAAAAATAATTTAAAACCCATAATTGGATTAGAAATTAATATCAATAATAGTATTTACATACTTATTGCAAAAAATATTAAAGGTTTTAAAACATTAGTTAAAATTTCATCTAATAACGATAAATTAAAATATTTAAATCAAGAATCAGAAAAAGACATTTTTATTATTCTAAAATCAGGTAATAATATACTAAATAAAATAAATATTTGAGATAACAATGACATTTATATCAATGAAGTTAAATATAAAAATGATAGTGATTATTTTTACTACGATATTTTAAAAAGTATTAATAATGAAGAAAAAATTCAAAACATCAATAAAAACCCTAATAGTAAATATTCTTGAATTAAATCTATAAATATTAATGAAATACAAAAAAATAATTTTAAAAAAATAATTGATGAAACAAATATTTTGATAGAGAACTTAAATTCTAATAAATTACCAATTTATGATTTGAACAAAAATTCAAAACAATATTTAGAAAAAATAGCAATAAATGGTTTAATTGAAAAATTAAATATTAATGATAATAAAATTCCAAAAAAATATTATGACAGATTGATGTATGAATTATCAGTGATTAATTCATTAAAATATGATGATTATTTTTTGATTGTTTCAGATTTTGTTAATTTTGCTAAAAAGAATAATATAATAATTGGACCTGGAAGAGGTTCAGCTGCTGGATCTCTTGTTTCATTTGCTTTAAATATTACTGAAATAGATCCAATTAAATACAATCTAATTTTTGAAAGATTTTTAAATAAAGATAGAAAAACATTACCAGATATTGATATTGATGTGATGGATAGTAGACGTGATGAATTAATTGAATATATTTTCAATAAATATAAAATAGAAAACACTTCACAAATTATTACTTTTCAAAGAATCAAATATAAAATGGCAATAAGAGATGTTGGTAGAGTTTTAAATATTCCTTTAAACCTTATTGATAATATTACTAAAAAAATACCATCAAATCTTGAAACATCATTAATAGATTTTGTTAAACAAGATCAAAATTTAAATGTCTTTTATCACTCATATCCAGATTTATTTGAAATTTCAAATAAACTTTTTAATATTCCTAGACAATTTTCTACACATGCTGCAGGTATATTAATTGCCAATCAAGAAATTGATAACATAATACCAACAATTAATGGAACAAATGGATATAAATTAAGTCAATGAACAATGGAATATTTAGAAATGTTTGGATTAAACAAGATTGATATCTTAGGTTTAAAAAATTTAACAATTATTTCAGATACTATAGAATCAATTAAAAAAAGATACAATAAAACAATAGATTTGAAAAAAATCAACCTTGAAGATCAAAATATTTTTAATGAGGTCAAAAAGGCAAATACTATTGGAATTTTTCAATTAGAATCACCTGGAATGAGAAGTACATTAACAAAAATTCAACCAAATAATTTAGAAGATATCTCAATAACTTCTGCACTTTTTAGACCTGGACCACAACAAATGATAAATAAATATGTTGAAACAAGAAAAAATAATAAAAAAATCGAATATTTAAATGAAGATTTTGAAAAAATTTTATCTAGTACTAATGGGTTTTGTATATATCAAGAACAAGTGATTGAATTAATTAAGGTTGTAGCAGGTTTTGACACTGCAAAAGCCGATATTTTTAGACGTGCAATTTCAAAGAAAAAAATCGAATTATTTGATGAAATGAAAAATGATTTTTTTATAGGAGCTAAAAATAATAATTATAACGATGAGCAAATTGAAAATATTTATAAATTATTAATTGAATTTACAAATTATGGTTTTAATCATTCTCACTCATTAGCATATTCTTTAATATCATATTGAATGTTATTTTTAAAATATTATTATCCTTTAGAATTCATGATGTCTTTATTAAAAAATGATAGTGGAGTTAATTTAAAAAATAATATTTATATTTCAGAAGCTAAAAAATGTGGTATTGCTATCCATAATATTGATATAAATCATTCTGATGCTACATTTAAAATTTGAAATGATGGAATTTTATTAGGTTTTAGTACTATAAAAGGTTTTGGTATTGAAATAATCAATAAATTATTAAATATTAGAAATAATTTTGACTTTTCAACATATGAAAATGCAATAGCTAATTTATCAAAAAATAAAATATCAAATAAAAATATTGAAATTTTAATAAAAATAGGTGCATTTGATAATTATGAAAAAAATAGAAATTTTTTATTACAAAATTTAGATAGAATTATTAAAAAAAATGAAGCAATTGATCCAATTACTAAAAAACCTATTTTTGATATTGAATATAAAGATATTGATGATATTAGTGATGAAATTAAAGCAGAATATGAAAATAATTATTTGGGATATAGTTTTTCAAATAATGAAAATCAAAAACTTTTTAATAAATATATGAAAGAATATGAATTATATCAATTATCAAATAAAAATAAACCTGAAACTTTTAATGTTCTAGTACAAATAAAAAATCTTAAAAAAATGATTACAAGAACTAAACATGAAATGTGTTTTATAAGCCTAAAAGATAATGATCTTGATTATTCTATACCTTGTTTTTCACCAAAAATTTTTGACAACTTAAAACTAAATAATTTTTACATTCTTAAAATTAGAGAAAAAAATAATAAATACGATATTATAGATTTAGTGTTAACATTATAATATATTATTATAATTATTATATGAAAAAAGCAATTGCAATTGATGGTAACTCATTATTTTATAGAATGTATTATGCTACACAAAATCAAGTTGATTTTGCTATTAAAAATAATTGAACACCAAATAATGGTATTAAATTAATGCTATCGACAATTCAAAAATTAACAAAAAATAATGATTATCAATATATTTTTATTGCTTTTGATGCAGGTAAAAAAACATTTAGACATGAGTTGTTAAAAGACTATAAAAGTGGTAGAAGCCAAACTCCTGACGAATTAATTAAACAAATGAATGATACCATTAAAATGCTGGGTGCATTAGGATTTTGTGTAATGAGTAAAGAAGGAGTTGAGGCTGATGATTTAATTGGATCATTTGTTAATTTTATGACAAATCAAAACATTGTTTGTGATGTTTATTCATCTGATAAAGATTTATTACAATTAGTTAGTAACACATGTACTGTTAAACTACTAAAAACAGGTATAAGTAATATTGATGAATATAATATTAATAATTTTAGTGAAAAATATCACGGTTTATTACCACACCAAGTAATTGAATTTAAATCAATTATTGGAGATAAATCAGATAAACTTATTGGGGTTAATGGTATTGGTGAAAAAACAGGAGTTGAATTGTTAAAAAAATATGAAACATTAGAAAAAATATATGAACACCTTGATGAATTATCACTAAAAAACAAAGAAAAATTTTTAAATTCAAAAGAAATGGCTTTTATTTGTAAAAGAATGGCTACCATATTAAAAGATGAACTAAATGATAAAGATTTAAATTTTTTTAATGCAAAAAATAAAAATGAGAGTATTATAAAAGAAATAGTTGATAAATACAAATTATATAGTTTGAATTTTTTATCAAAAAAGTAGGTTTATATGTCACTTGATCAAAAAATATTTATAAGACACTTTAAGCACATTCCTATAGGAGTTACTGGAATAGGTTTAGGTATGGGTGGGTTAGGTAATCTATATGCTGCTATATTATCTCAAACAACATTGGATATTTGTTTGTGTTCAATAATTCAAATAATTTGCAGCATTATTACTATTATTTTTTTAATTCTTATTTTATTAAGAAATCTTGCACATCAAAATACATTTAGCAATGAAATAAGACACCCTTTATTATCTAGTTTTTTACCAACAATTTGTATGTCATCAATGATTGTTGCTGGTTTCTTTGGAGTGATAGGCAATTTGATTTATGGTGGAGACATGGGAAATATCGATACATCTACTACTATTATTAATCAAAATATTTTTAGTGCAATAATTTTTAAAGGCATTGGTTCAATTATTTGATATATTGCTGTTGTTTTTCACATTATGTTTTTTATATTGTTTATGTACCATGTTTTTTTAAAACACGATACTAAAACAAATAATCTATTTGCATCTTGATTCGTACCACCAGTAGGAATAATTGTTGCATGTACAGTAGTAGGATATTTTAATGGCTTAAATTGAATACCAAATATTGTTGCCCAAATTGTATGATATTTTGGTTTTGTAATGTATATGATTTTACTACCATATATTATCTTTAAACTTTTTATTCATAAAGATATAAAAAGAACTACATTACCATCATTTGCTATTTTTGGTGCACCTGCTAATTTATCTTTAGTCGGATTTTATACAGTATTCAATAATGTTGAATATTATCCCCAATTGTTTAAAACTATTATTATTGGTTTTTTAACAATACTTGGAATTTGCACAACAATCACAGTATATGTTTTATTATTTTGAATATTTAGAATAAAATTCAACCCTACATATGCTTCACTAACTTTCCCATTAGCAATTGGGTCAACTGCTGTTTTCAAATCTTTTCAATATTTTAAAAGCATAAATGCTAATGAAGGTTTATATAAAACATTAGAATATTTATCATATATAGAAACTGCTTTTGCCACAATAATAATATGTTATGTTTTAATTAGAATGATATTTTTAATTTTTAATAAAATTAGTGAATCAGAAGGAAAAAAAAACATTAAAACAAATTAAAAAAAATTATAATTATAAGTATGAGTAAGAGAAATAGAGAATTTGCTTCATTAGTTGAAAAAAGTGTTAGACATGACAAATATTATGATCATCATGGTGACAATTATTTATATAAAAATGAATGCGATTATGTAAATCGTGGGAAGATTGATAGCAATAGAAAACATGATTGAAAAAACGGTTATAAATGATGAGTTAAATCAAAAGATTTAAATTTACATCAAGGTTTAAAAGCTAAAGATATTAGAAAATATGAAAAAAGAACAAATCCTACATACTTTAAAGATTTTCACCAAGATATTTATAAATATGATAATCCAATTGGTAATGATTTAGATAAATATAATGATTTTAACTATGAAGCTACAACAGCAGGTTATAGCAAAGATAAAAGTTTTGTTAAAGCTTCAATTCAAAGAAGAAGAAGAAGAACTGTTTTTTAATTTTTTTTAAAATGTTATTTTTAGTCATATAATGAATTAGAGGGATGGTTTATGAGATGTAAATCTTTCTATAAATTCCCATAGGTTATTTTTAATTGACCGACAAATTAAGTTATTTTTAATTATAGTCGGAGGTTAAAATGATAATAAATAATAAATGTAATATCCAAAATTTACCAGTACCAGAAAAAAAAGAAACACTTGAAAAGTTCTTGGTATGGGTTAAACCACTAATAAGTGATGAAGAGTATGAAAAAACAATTAAGTTAGTAGATCAATATATTAATTCAGAACAAAGTGATAAAATCCATAATTTTCTATTAGAAAGAGCTAACGATAAAAATAATAGTTGATTGGTTGAATGATGAATTAAATATATGTATTTATCATCAAGAGGTCCTTTATCACTTGAATGTAATGCACCAATGCAATATGACCATCCTAATTTAAAAGATTATGATGCTTCAGGAATTATGGCAATTATTGCACATCAAGTTGCAACAGTATATTTAGAAGTAAAAAATAATAATAATTTAATTAATGATCAACAATTTAATGCAAAAAAAGAATTTTCATTAGATCAACTGGTTTTTTTGTTTTCTTCCTTTAGAGAACCAAACAAAATATTTGATAGTTATTACACTAATGAAGAAACATCTAATTTTATTATTATCTACAAAAATAATATTCCCTATAAAATTCAAGTTATTAGAGAAAATCAAGTAGTTAATTTAAACAAGATATATGTAACAATTAAAACAATTATTAATCAAAAAGATGAAAAAGATGTTTCTTTTAATTTTATTACTTCTGCTACAAATAGAGATATAGCTAAAGATTTATTAGATGAATTATTACTAAATAAAAAAAATAAAGAAAGTTATGAAGAACTTAAAAATGCTATTACTGTATTATGTTATGATGAATATAAAAACAATAGTATTAAAGAAAGATTTAAAAACTTTATAAAAACACCTAATTTCAATCATTTACATGGAAAAGGTATGTTGTTTACTATCAACAATGATGGTGATGTAATGATGTGCACTGACCATATAAAGGTTGATGGTGGTACTGAGATTTATTTAATGAATAGGATTTCACAACTATTTGATCAAAAACCAAATCTAATAGAAATAAGAATGATGCCACATTTTGATAAAATACAATTTGATTTAACTAATATTCAAAAAACTAAATTAAATAGCGAATTTAAAAGGTTTATTGATTATATCAATAAAGTTGATGTTATTTTTATTGAATCAAAAACATTAAAAGAACTATTTGTAAAGAATTAAATTTAGCTTATGCATATGGTGTTATTCATTTAATGTATCAAATAGCACAATATAGAACAAATAAAAAATTCTTTAATACTTATATTGCTGTTGATGTGAGAAATTTCTTTAAAGGTAGAAATGAATGTATTAGACCTATCTCAGAATTTTCAAAACAATTTGCTATTGATTTTGTAGAAGGAAAAATAAAAACAAAACAAGATGTAAACAAGTATCTTGAAAATATTATGAATGAACATTATAAAAGATCAAAAGATTGTCAAGCATGTTATGGAATCAATAAATATATGTTAGGTATTAAATTGGCATGAAATGAAAATCAAGAAATATTCGGGGCAAAACCTAAATTATTTGATTGTATAGCTTGAAATACAATTTCAGAAAATAGATTATCTACTTCTTCTATTGTTTCACCTAATGCTGCATGAGTATATTTTGATCCAGTTCATGTAGATGGTATAGGAATTTTTATGCAACGTAATCTGAATTTACAAGATTTTCTATCTCATATTGAATCAAAGATTCAAACTATGCAAATGAATTTGCTAAAAACATTGAATGAGGAATTAAAAAGTTTATTAAATTATTAAAGGAGTAAATTATGAAAATTACTATGGATTATTTTATAAATATTGCAAAACAAAAAATGAAAGGTAAAACTGCAAAACTTGTTATACCTTGTCCTTATGAAGAATATAGTTTAAATTCTATAGCAGAATGTATTAAACTTGGTTTAATAGAAGCTATATTTGTAGGTGAAAAAGAAAAAATAAATAATGCAATTGAAATTTCTAAAATTAGCTTAGAAAAAATTGAAATTGTTAAAGCAAATAATGATGAAGATGCCGCTAATAAAGCGATGCAAATTTTAAAAGATAAAAAAGCTGACATGATAATGAAGGGATTAATAGATACTTCTTTATTATTAAAAACTCTATTAAAACCTGAATATGAATTAAGAACAGGTAAATTGATGTCACATTGTACATTAGCATATAATCCTAATTTTGAAAGGTATTTCATCGTCACAGATGCTGCAATGTCAATTAAACCAAATTTAGAACAAAAAAAACAAATTATAGAAAACGCTGTTTCACTAGCACATGCATTAGGAAACAATAATCCTAAAGTAGCAAATTTATGTGCAAAAGAAAAACCATATGAAAAAATGCCTGATACATTAGATGCCCAATCATTACATGAAATGAATGTTAGAGGCGAAATAACAGGATGTGTTGTTTCTGGACCATTACAAATTGATTTAGCTATTGATGAAGAATCAGCAAAAATCAAAGGCTCAAAAGATCCTGTTGCAGGTAAAGCAGATATTTTAATGTGTCCTAATATTGAAGCTGCAAATATCTTTTCAAAAGGTATTGTTTATTTGGGAGGGTGATCGTTTGCAGGGATAATAATAGGTTCAAAGGTTCCTTTTGTTTTAACATCTAGATCAACAACTGATCAAGATAGAATTTTATCAATCGCACTTGCTTGTGCATGTGCACTATAAGAGGTTTTTATGACACGTTTAAAACAAACTAAAAACAGAATTAACCGCAGATGGTAATTATGTATTATCACCATTTAGAAAATGATTTGGTCTTTTCTTAATGGCATTAGGTGGAGGTACAATTTACTTAGTACCTTACCTTCTATACCAATATATGGGTGCATTAAATGGTGTTAATGGTTTAACTACAGATCAATTAGGTTCATTAATGACAATATACGGTATAATTAACATTATTTTTTACATACCAGGTGGATGGGTTGCAGATCGATTCTCAACAAAAACGTTATTTACCTTCTCAATGGTCGCTACAAGTGCATTACTATTTGATATTCACTTGTTAATTTTGGGTATATAGATTTTACACAATTAGTTATTATTCATGCATTATTTGCATTTACAACAATTTTAACATTCTGATCAGCTTTGTAAAAGGTGTAAACTTATTCTCAAAAAAAGGTGAAGAAGCTAAAAATATTCTCGTACTGATTTAATGAAAAAATAAGCAATTACAGTTAAATTAGCAGTTCAGATTCTAAAATTCCATGTATGCAGTTAAAACTGATGAAGAATGTATGATTGGTGAAGA
>CASEPW010000038.1 GCA_949289925.1 uncultured Mycoplasmataceae bacterium | reverse complement strand
TAATTATTAGACAAATTAATTTTTTATGATTAAATATAAAATGTAGTTATAAAAACTGTTAAATTTTATCTTTCCAATAACATAAATATAATTATTTATTTCTTCTTCTTATTTTAACTGCTAATAAAATAATTAATAATAACAATAATGAACCAACTGTAACACCAGCAATTAATCAGAATCATTGTTCCAAATAAAATGGAGTTGCAGCTTTTTCTTCTGTGTATCCTGGATAAAAACCAACGATTTTAATGTTATTAAAAGTCATAATCTCATTTGAAATTTGCCCATCTCTATAATAATTACTTAAATCAAAAGAAACAGTCATTTCTCCTAATTTATCATTTGATTCTTTACTATTTAATACGATATCTTTTTCTATATTGAAATCACTAGGTAAATCTGTTAATTTTAAAGAAATAATTCTTTTAATCACTACTTCTGGTGCTTTTGAAGCTGTATATGATTTTTCACTATAATTAACTACAACACCATCTTTTAAATCAAGTTGAGTATTTAAGAATGGTAAAGTTTTAAATTCATTTTCAAATTTCTTTGGACCTTGAGTCAATACACCACTACTATTAAAATAATATGGAAGTGTTACACTAACTTTTATTAAACCGTAATCTTGTTTAACTCCATTTTGAATTACAACATCTGTCGCATCAAATTCATATTGTGGAACAACACCAACAGGTAAATTATTAAATGTAACTATATCTGCAATATTAAATAAACTTACATCTGAAGCAAAAATTTGTAAAACTGGAACAGTAGTTCATTGTGGAGTAGTAGCAATAGTAAGCTTGTTTGTTGCAAATCCTAAAAGATTTATATTTGCTATTGGAGAATCTGTTTGAATATATACTCCTGATTGATTATAAAAACCATATGAATAAACACTAATATTCAATGAACCTTGATTATCATTAGTTGTAAATCTAAATGATGTTTGATTTAAATTTAAATTAGAAAGATTAATTGAAACAAATTGGCTTAATAAATTTTGAATCAATAAATTCTTTTCAGCAATTGTATAACTATTTGAATTTTGAATATCATTTATATTTTTTGATAAAAATTCAGAAGCATATATATTTGCAATTTTTGGATTATTTATAGTTTGTATAGAATAATTTGATTGATTAATTAATGAAACTGGAGTGAAACCAACAAATTTAACTTTCATTTCAGGAGAAACAACTCCTAAACCTGTTGGATCTTTATATTTATTATTTAGAATCTTAAATGTAACACTTATTGAATTATCTAATCCTGAATATACTGGATTATTTGAAGTTGTAGAAACAATTTCAATATCATCTGGTTCTACAATTCTTAATGGATTAACAATGTTACTAGCTATATAACCTTTTAGTTCAGAAAAATCTCCATTAACTGGTCTTAAATCATCAATAGTTATTTTTGTTAAAAGATTATTTTGTGATTTTACAGGAATAATTGGATTTATATAAGTAGATGTAATTGTATTAGATGGTAAGTTAATGATTTTAATATTAGTAAATACTTTTGGAGTAGTAACTATCCCTTCTATACCATAATAATTTGTAATTGCTACATCAAATTTTAAAGTTGTATTTCCTTCAACTTGAGCATTACTTATTGTGATATTTAAAGTATCTGGAGTTGGACCTGAAACATATGATCTTATTATTGCTTCAACTAATTGAAGTCTACCTAATAAAATATTTGCAGGTAAATTAAATGGTGCAAGAAATGATGATGTATTGTCTAATGTTAAATCATTACTAAGACCATTAAATGTAGTTTGACCATTAAAAAACTTTAAACCAAAAATTTGAGTAGACATTGTTTTAGAAACTAAAACATCTCCATTTTCATCTCTAAATTTACTGTTAATAAGATTAAACGTTACATCTATTGTTGCATCATTTAAACTTGGAACAAATGAAGTTATTTCAATATCATTTGCAGAAACAATTCCATTAGTATTATTAATATGCGAAGCGATTATTAATTTTGCTTCATCTCTTGATAATCTATTTGCATAAATATTATCATATGATTTAAATCCAACTTCAGAATCATTAGATGAATTAGCTAAGATTTTTTCTAAAATAAATGTTGATTGCATTGCTTTAAATCCAGTAATTGTAGTAGATAAATGTAAACTATTAACAATTTCACCATTAACAATAGCAGAAGAATTTATTAAATTGAACTCAACATATAATTCTTCATAATTTCCATTTCCTATTGGGTTCTTTTCACTAACTGATGTAATTTCAATATCAACAGCATTAACATCAACACCTGGAGCTGAATCAACAATATTAGAAGAAATAATTGTTTTTAATGTGTTATTATTTTTTCAATCATCATTAGGAGAAGTTGCTTTAACTTCTGATGAAGTGTAAGCACTTAAGAAATCACTTTTAATTAAACTATCAATTGTTGTATTTAGTGAAGAGTTTAAATTGAAAAGAGTCATAACAATATGTTTTGATGGAACTACTGCATTTTCAACTCATAAATAATTTACTATGTCAAAATTTAATATAGCTTTTTTAGCTGAAAAAATATGATTTACTGAAAAATTTTGAATATCTGAAATAGATAATTCTTTTGATAAATTACTTGTATTATTTTTAATCAATGAAAAAGTGTTTTGTAAGTTAATATCAGTAATACTAATACCTAATGATGAAGCATCTATATCAGAATTATATGTTGAATTTTGTAATGGTTTAAAACCTGAAATTGTAAAACTTAATAAACCACTATAATTAATTAATTCACCTGTTTGATTGAAATAATTAGTAGCAGCCATATTTACTTTCATTTTATTTGGAAAAATAGGTTCAAACTCAATCAATTCAATATTGAATGATGAAAGTTGTGTACCACCAATTACTGCAGGTAAAATTTTATCTTGCAAAATTGTTGTTGCTTGAACATTTGTATATGATGAATATTCAGAAGGTAATTCAACTGTTGAATCTGTAGCGGGTATATTTGAAGGAATAACATTTTTCAAATTAACAATTTCAACAATAAATTTCTTCTCATTTACAGTGATTAAAGAACCACCTTTATTTATAACAGCTTTATAATTAATTAAATTAAAGACAAGAGATATTTTTCCATCTAAATTATTTACTATTGTTTCTTTTTCAAGAATTTTAATATCATTTTCATTTACTGGCAAAGCAGGGTCTATAATACTACTAATAATTAATTGTTTTAATAAACTACTATCAGTAGTAATAAGTTCAATAGGATATTTATTAATTAAATCTCCTGTTGCAGTTAATGATGGTGGTAATTTAGTAATACTTGTATATCTAGGAGAAACTGAATTTAATGAATTTTCACTTAAAATTTGACTTTTATTAATATTATTAGAAACTATAGAGCCTGCTATTGATACAATAATTGTACCAAACGACAATATGGATATTAATGATACTATATTTTTATTTTTAAGTTTTTTCATGTATTCTCCAAATGATAAAAGTTTAATTTTATCTAATAACTTTTATAGATCTATCATGATCTGTTTCTTTATCAAAAGCATTTTGATTTTGTAATTCATGTGTTAAATATTCACTATATTTATCTAATCTAGATTTTGCTCTAGCTATAGATTCTTCTTCTTGTTGAATATTTGCAAATCTACCAGTTACATTTTTTTCATTTTCATATTCATTAGAATTATTAGATCTACTTAATAATGCTTTTCTTTCTTTCTTTTGTAATTCATGATTTACATGAGTTACAGCAGCAGTTGAAGCTTGTTCAAATTTCATTGCATCAATTCTTTGTTGATAATCATTTTTCATTTGCATTTTATTAAGTTTTCTTTGTTGTTTATATAATTTCTTTTGAAGTTTCATTTCTTCACGAGATAATAATTCCTCATTTAAAGATGCAATTTTTTCTGATTCAGCTGCATATTTTTTTCTATTTCTTTTTGATGAACTAGATTTATTTTGATTAGCTAAACGTTCTTCAGTCATTAAACTAGGATTTGATTCAAAAGGATATTTTTTACGATTAATTTTTAATCCATTTGGATCTTCATATCTAACCATTGATTCAACATCTGGACCTTTTGATAAATCATTCATATTTTTAACTGTATTAGCAGATAATCTTTCTGCATAATCTGCAAGAGCTTCTTGTCTACCTGTTAATGCAGGTTTTGATTGATCTTTTTTAGATACAGTATTTTTTCTTCCTTGTTTTCTTGCTAACGCTTCAGCATAATCAGTAGAATCTAAGTTATGAATTAATAATTCAAGATTATCAACTTCTAATTGAATTCTATTTACTGATGGAACTGCTGATTCATCTAATAAACCTTGTGTAGATAATAAGTTATCAATTCTTGATTTATATTTAGAAATTTCTTGTGAAAGTTGTAAAGATAATTCATAATGTTCTGCAACAATATTATATTCGTATTCTAAATTTAAAGCTCCTGATGAAATTTCTTCTTCTGTAGCATTAGAATATTTATTTCTAATAACTTCTTGTGTTCTATTAATTGTTTGTTGACAATATTCAATTTTCTTAGTAATTTCATCAATGTTTTGAGAAATAATTCTAACTTCATTTCCAATTTGATCAGATAATCTATTATAAGCATTGATAGCATCAAATTTTGAAGATTTTAAATAATCTAAAGCTTGTTGTAAATATGGTTTAATAATAATTTGATTTAATTGAAGTGATAAGTGTGCCACTTTCTCTTCTACTACACTATTACTTGAGTTACCAGTAATAAAATCATGGCCCATAGTGTTACGAGAACTTGATGGATTAAAGTTTGCATATTTTTTGTTTTCAAAATTTTTCATATTTTCTCCTAGGCAATAAGACTATTATAATTATACTATATGCATTTAAAATATAACAAAATAACATGAATTTATGGAGTTTTTTACAAGTTTTTATTTTTAAAATAAATATTGATTTTATTTTTTAAATTGTCGATTGATTTGTATTAATTTTTTAAATATTTATAACGTGCACATTATCTATTTATGTACTTTTTTATAACTTTTTATGAATACATAACATGATGATTATTTGCTATAATATTTATATGTTTGGAGAATATATGGCAAGAAAAATGAATTTC
>CASEPW010000037.1 GCA_949289925.1 uncultured Mycoplasmataceae bacterium | reverse complement strand
TTTATGATTTGCAAGAAAATAAAATTGTATTTGAAAGTAAAATAACATCTGAAAACACAAAATTCATAACAACAATGTGTGTTGTAAATAAATGTGATTTTTTATCTGTTTTACAATTTAATGATTCTGAACATTTTGTTGTTAATAAAAATTTATTATTTAATTTTATATGTAATATTTTATATATTAAAAATCGTACAACTACTAAGGTTAAAAATTTCTCTGATTTTGAAGCACACAAAATCAATACAGCAAAAAATGTTTTTCATCGTAATCGTTTAAATGAATTAAAAAATATAATACAAAATAAGAAATTATTTAATATATCAGATACAAACAATTATTTCTATGAAATTACAAATTTTGATGCTTCAAAGGAAAAAGCATTAAAGTTTATTGCTAATAAATTGCAAATAGATATTTCAGATACAGCAGCAATAGGAGATTCATCAAATGATATTTCAATGTTACGTGCTGTGAATATTTCATTTGGTATTGATAATAGGAAAGAAGATTTTAGAAACGCATCTAAAATATTAATAAAAAGATCACAAAAAAACCCTGTTGCTTTTGCGATAAATTATATGTTTAATAAATAAGCTAATAATCCAATCATTAAGGCATTATCACCACAAATAAATTTTTCAGGCAATTTAACATTATATTTTTTATTTAATAATAAATTTCTTAAATATTTATTTGCAGCAACTCCTCCACCAATTACAACATTTTTTGTATTAAATTTATTACAATAATAATCTATCTTATCTACAACAATGTTCATTATTGTATATTGAAAGGAAGAAAGAACTTCAATTTTATCAATATTTTTATTTTTATTTATATAATTAATTACTTGTGATTTGATACCAGAAAAAGAGAATTGTTCTCATGGATTAATTTTTTTATTTAGAAATTTTATTCCAATTTTATTTTGATTAAATAGTTCATCTATTTCAGGACCAGAAGGATATTTTATATTTAATTTACGTCCGATTTTATCATAAACTTCTCCTATGGCATCATCAAGCGTCTCATTAATTATTTCAATATTATTTATATCTTTTACATAATATATAGTTGTATGACCACCACTAGCTACTAAACCAATAAAAGGATATTCAATATCATTATTTAGAGCAAATGAAAACAAATGAGCATGAATGTGATTAATTTCAACAATTTTTTTATTATGAAAAAAGGCTAAGCTCTTTGCAAAAATTTTACCCATATTAATACATACTTTTAATCCTGGATTTGATGTGTATGCAATAAAATCTATATGTTTAAAATTGATTTTATTTCTCTTAAACAATTTATTTAATGCAATTAATAAAGAATCTTCATGTTTTCTAGAAGCTAATTCTGGAACAACTCCTCCATAATTACTTTGATCTTTTGCTGAAGAAATAGTTTCAACATCATAATGTTCTTTGCTATATATTGCAATTGAAGTGTCATCACAAGAAGTTTCAATTGCTAAAATATAATTATTCATTTTGTCTTTATTCTTACTACTAAACATATTATAATTATATAAGTATGGAAAATATTAATGTAAATTATATTGATAAATTGAAAAAAGAAAATATTAAGATTAAAAATAAGAATGAAATAATTTCGCTAATCAAAGATTATGGTTATCATAGAATTATAAACTGTTATGGAGATTTGTTAAAATCTTTATCTAAAAGACATTATAATACTAAAAACATTTGTAAATTATTCAATATAGATAAAAAATTATCTAAAGTTTTAATATATCATTTATTAGATTTTGAGCAAAAACTAAATGCAAGAAGTACAGAAGTAATATCTAGTGTTTTAGGCAAAGGTAATGATGAATACATTTTGAATCTTAACGATATTAATTTAGAAAATTTGAAAAACAAAAATTCTTTTATTGATGAATTATATAATAGTGCAAAAGGTTGTAATTGTTTGATGATGTATAATGATGCTAGAAAAATTCCTCTAAATGTTTTATCACTTTCATGATCCTTTCATACATTAGTAACGTTTATTGATATTCAATCTATTGAAATAAAAGAAAAAGTTGCTGCAAAATTTAATATCAATAAAGAAAATATTTCAAATTTTATTTCTACATGTCATTCCATTAGAAAATTTAGAAATACTATTTCCCATAATGACATTTTATTTATTACAACTATAAATTTTTATCGTAGAGAATTTAATACTTTATTGAATTATTTAAATAAATCTTCTATTAACATCGAAAAAGATATAAGTATCTATTCTTTGATACAAATGTTAGAAAAAATTCTAAATGAAAACATAAAGAATGATGTTTATAAAATTATTAATGATGAAAAAGTTTCAAAAAAAATGAAAATGTTAATATTAGATTATATGAATTTTAATTAATGGAAGTGTAGATAGTTTTGGGGAAACTACTTTTAAGGATTAACTTAAAAAGTACAAAAACTATTAATCCTTGATATTAAAATTATAA
>CASEPW010000036.1 GCA_949289925.1 uncultured Mycoplasmataceae bacterium | reverse complement strand
TTTTATTTTAGAATTTCCCCAAAACTTAATACATTACCATTAAAAATTTTCTTGATCTATTAATTGTTGTTCTAATTTATTTTTTTCAAAGAAATCTTTTTCTTGTTCATCAATAGTTTTTATAACTTTATTTCTTCAATAATTAATGTTATGACCATTTTCTTTAACATATTTCTTTAACATATTAAAATATTTTTTTCTTAAAATTTGTTTTTTAACTAAACGATATAAAAAATGAAATAAGAAAATTAATAATACAAAATAGAAAAAAATACCAACTCTAAGTATAAAAAGCATAGAACTATTTTTTGTTTCTTGAACAGTATTCAACCCATCTATTCAATCAAAAATATTTAATGTTGAATTTATTTTTTTCTTAAAATTAACTAAATCTTGAAAATTCATAACACCTCATTGCTTATATTATATATGTTATAATTACTATGTGATTAAAAAAAACTTTTATTTTAGTAAAAATAATTTTTTTAGAAAAACTTTTGGCGACAAAGAATTTATCAAACTATTTTTAAAATTAGCAGTACCTGCAATATTACAACAACTAGTTTCTCTGTCTGTTGTATATGTTGATAATTTCATGTTGGCAACATTGTTAACTCATGATGGGAGTGTGGCAAAAACTGCACTAGGTTTAACTAATCATATTGTTAATTTTTCAATTTATTTTTTATTGGCTTGAGTTTCAGGAACAGGAATTATGATAAGTCAATACTATGGTAATAAAGATTATATTAAAAGTAGAGAGACATTATTTTTAAGAATATGATTTAGTTATATTTTGCTATTACCAATCTTTTTAATTATTATTTTAATGCCAGGGAAATTAATAGGATTAACAACTGCTGTTGACCAATCTACTACTGAATATTCTTATGCAAGATTTTACTTATTTATTTTTGGTTTTTCATTAATACCTACTTCATTTGCATATTGTTTATCAAATGCTCTAATGGAGACAAAGAGACAACTTATATCTTTTTTTTCAGCTCTTGTTGGGGTAATTATTAATATAATTTTAGATCCAATAGTTATATTAATTTATAAAGATAACCCTTTTATAGCAGTAGGAATGGTATCTCTAACAACACTAGTTTCTAGAGTAATTCAAATTATTTTTTGTTTGATGTATATCATTTTAAAAAATGACAATAGTTTAAATATTTTTAATAGAAAAAAAAGTTATTTTCACTATGATATCTCTAATATAAAAGATATAAATAAATGAATTTTTTTTGATAAAAAAACAATAAAAACTGTGTTTAAATATTCATTGCCAATATTTATAAATGACGCTGTTTATGGGTTGGCATATTTATTATTGAGTATTTGTTTTTTAACTTTTGGTAGAGGTGAAGAAAATTATTACAATGCCATAACTAATGCTCTATTAATG
Organism: uncultured Mycoplasmataceae bacterium; assembly: GCA_949289925.1. GTDB lineage: Bacteria > Bacillota_I > Bacilli_A > Mycoplasmatales > Mycoplasmoidaceae > Mycoplasma_L. The sequence goes on along the minus strand of CASEPW010000036.1, from coordinate 4,771 downwards.
GTTTCCTTTGTTGAAATTATTTGACCAGGAATGGGGTCAGCTAGTTCAATTTTAGTTGCTGCTAAATTAGGGGAAGGAAAAGTAGAAGAGGCAAAAAATAATGCAAATATATTATTAAGATGATCAGGTGTTGTTATATGTGTAATAATAGTTTTCTTATTTATATGCTCTTTATTTATAAATAATATATTGTCTCCTGGAAATATTTATGTAATTGAATTATCAAAAAGATTACAATGGATAATTCTTCCAATCCTAATTTCACAAGGAATGTTTTCTTCTTTATATTTTTCTATTAGAAGTGGTGGAACTAAACTAATAGTTGTTGCAGATTGTTTGGTTATGTTTATTTGAGCAATAGTGATGATGGGTTTAACATTTGGAGGAGTAGTTAATAATTTATCACCTGAATTATTTTTCTTTATATTAGAATCAAATCAATTGGTAAAATTTATATTAGCATTAATAGTTTATAAAAAAAGTAATTGAGCTAGAAACTTAACAAACAATAAGGAGTAATTATGAAATCATTAAACAATCTTACTACATGAGTAAAAAATGGATTTGAATCATATAATTTTACATCACTAACAGATATTCAAAAAGAAACACTGCCACTATTATTAAAAAATAAAAATGTTGTAGGGATAAGTTATACAGGTTCAGGAAAAACATTAGCATTCTTAATTCCTACATTAAATAAAATTAAACTAGATGATAATATTCAAGTTGTTATCATTAGTCCAACAAGAGAATTAGCAACTCAAACATATAAAAAAATAAATGAATTTAATAAATATCAAAGTGAGTTAAGAACTCATTTAATTGTTGGTGGTGAAAAAAATAGTGAGATTGTTAAGAAAATTAAAAATAAAAAACCTCAAATTTTAGTTGCCACTCCAACAAAATTATTAGAGATATTGAATAATAAAACTATAAATTTAAAATATTTAAATACATTAATCATTGATGAAGCAGATATGTTAATGGATTTAGATTTTTGACCTCTTATTGATGAATTTATTGACACTTATGGAAATGATAATTTACAAAAAAGTGCTTGAAGTGCAACACTACATGAACAATTAGCAATAAAATTAAAGAAAACATTTAAAGATACTAAAATTATTCAAATAGGTGAATCAATATATTTAAATGATAAAATAAAACACTACATTATCCAAACAAACAACAACTTTAATACTTTAAATACGTTACTAAATAACAATAATTTTTATCTATGTATAATTTTTGCAAATACAAAAAAACAAGTAGATGAAATATATAATCATTTATTAACTTTGAAAAAAAATGTAATTAAGTTACATGGAGATTTATCAAAAAGAGAAAGAGCAAAAAATTTTAAAGATATTAAAAATTTTAAATATCAATTTATTGTTGCATCAGATCTTGCTTCAAGAGGTATGGATATTGATGGCGTAAGTACTGTTATTTCATGAAATATTCCAAACACATTAGATTGATATATTCATCGTTCAGGAAGATGTGGTAGAGGAAAATATAATGGAGAATCATATATTATCCATGATGGACAAAATTTTAAGGAAATTGATAAGTTAAAAAGTAAAAATATTTCTTTTTCTTATTATGTACAAAAAAAGGATAAAATTATTCCAATAAATGAAAAAGATTTCAAAGAAAATATTAAAAAGAAATCACAAGAAAAAAATAATAGCAACAAAACAATTATTACAAACAAGAATTTAAAAGTAAAACCTAATTACAAAAAGAAAATTTATAATAAAAAGAAAAAATAATTATGTATAATTATTTTGTTGAGAAAATGAAAGGAGAGCCATGAGAAAGTTTTTATCTGTAATCGCATTTGCAATTGCTGCTGCTGCATTAATTATTGGTGGTATTGTGATGTTTGCTTCACTTCCAACAGATGGTAGTGTAACTATTAAGAATGCTGGCTTCATTATTGGTCCTGCTATCGGTTTATTAGGCAGTGGTATCGCTTGTGCTGTTGGTGCAATCGCAAACTTCTTCACTGCTAAAACAAAAGATAAATAATTCTTATTTATTCTTTTAGTTTAAAATAAAATCAAGGTAAAACCTTGATTTTTTATTATCACTATGAAAATAAGTTCAGGAATAGACTTAGTAAATATAAATCGTGAGGAATTTAATAACATCAATTTAGTTACAAAAATTTTACATCCTAACGAATTAAAGCAATATAGTACTTTAAATGATTTAAATAAAAAGCGTTTTGTTGCTAAAATATGAGCTATTAAAGAAGCAATATTTAAAGCATACAATCATAAATACACAATGGATAAAATATGTATTGAATACAAAAATAATAAACCTTTTTGTATCATTGATAATATATTTGTTGATATTAGTGTTAGTTATCAAGATTATTATGTAATTGCAATTGCAACTATTTTATTTCAAGATCAATAGCTTTTATAATTTTATAATCTATAAAAGGTTTAATAAGAATAAATTTGAATTGATTAATATTATTTAAAAATGATGGAATGTTTTTAGAATAAAGTTTATATTGTCTTAAACAATTAAAAATGTATGTAGTTATTAAACAAAATATCCCATATATTACCATTGGAAACAAATAACCTGTTAAACCATAAAATACATCGTGGGTCTGAAAAACAAATAAATATGTTAACACTGTAAAAGAAAAAATATAACCTAGAATAATTGTGAAAAACATTTTATAATTTCTCTTAAAAAATTTAAATAAGATATATCTATAATTTATTGTATGCTCCATAAATGCATATGAGAATGTACCTACTAACAATCCGCTTTGTGTCATTTTTATAATTAATTCTAAGATATAATTAGTGTTGTGAATAGTTGAAGGCAAATTATTAATAATGTTATTAGCTCAATCAAAACTTGAAAATAATGCATTAACAATTTGTCTTGAACAAAATAAGATTGTTAAGCACAATAAAATGTTAACCATATTAATATAAATACTAATATTAATCAATTTTTTATGTCTCTTAATTTTTTGCTTAAAAGTAAATTTGTCAACATCTTCATGTTCTACCACAGTTAAACCTAATGATTTTGAACTTGCAAAAAATAAATAGAAGAAATTGTATACAATAATTTTTGTTAACAATAATAATGAGATATTATTTTTAGTAAATAAATAATCAAAATTATATTGCCCTAATTTTTTACTTAATATAATAAATATAGTTTGAATTATGTTTGCAAACATAAATGAAAACATAAAAATTGATGATAACAATGTAGCTTTTATTAAACCGAAGTATATATTTTTATTAAAACAAAATTTAAATAAATTTTTTTTATCAAAATAACTTATTTTAAATAAGTAAACTAATACAAACACTATACATCTTAAAAATGCAATAATTAAACTAGGAATGCTTATTGCTAATAAAGGATCTAAATTTGGAATGTGAAATAAAAAAACATAAATTAATATAATTTCAACAATAAAAGATATAAAAAGTGATGCAAAAATTTTTATTCAATTAAATCCAGATACTAATGAAATATAAAAGAAGTAATGACCAATAATTAAAAATAATAGATATGGAATCATTATAAAAGTATAATGATAAACACTCTGTTTTAATTGCAAATCATTACTTTTACTTTTTAATTCAACAAAAATTATCGATGTAACTGCAAAGACAATTAATGATAAAAATACTGCAGTTAATATAATAGCAATTCCTGTATCAATTACAAATTTTGATTGATTTTTTCGATGCTTTAAATCTAGTTGTTGTTCTAATCTACAAACAATTTGACATACAAAAAATATTCCATAACTAATTACAGAGAATAATAATGTTTGTACATATGCAACAGATTCAAGTGCTATTGATTTTTGATCAGAACTAATATTATTATCACAAAATAATAATATATGAGAGATAACAATTGGGATAAATGGTAAAAGAAATAAAGATAATATTCTTAAATATTTAATAATAAATCTAACATTTGCTCCAACTTTACGCGAATCATAATGTTTTATATTATTAATTGAAGAATTTATTTTTTTTCTGATGCCACTCATTAATTATTTGCCAGTTTGTCAAATTACATAATCAATTTTTTTGTTATTTTCGTTTGTTAATGAGTCTTTTAATTTAGAAATTAATTTAGTTTTATCAATATTTCATTCATATTCTTTAATTCTAAATGTACTATAACCTCTATCTTCTAGGAAATATTGTCTATCAATATCTTCAATCATTTCCTTAACAGATCTATTAGTTTTTCAAGGTTCAATAATAATTGCTTTAATTACTACACCAGTTTTTCTATCTATAATTACTAAATCAATTTTTTTAGAACCTACAATATAGTCATTAACTACTTTATATTTTTCAGATAAAACTTTTATTAAATCACCATAAATTTCTTTTACTATTAATGATGAGAATATTAAAGTTTTATTTTCTTTTGAAACTTGTTGTTTCTTATTTTGTTCTTCAAGCATCTTTTCTTTTACTTCATTCTTAACTTCAATTTCATCAGATTTAGAAATAGCTTCTAATTCTTCACTATTCATTTCAATATGTTCAATTGATTTATTTTGTTCAATACCATCAATATATTCAATGAATTTTTTGAAGATAACAGCATTTTTATTATTCAAATTACCAATTTTAATTTGATCACCATATAATGATTTAACAACAATCATTTTCTTTTTAGCTCTTGTAATTGCAACATTTAATCTGTTACTTCCACCTTTAGCAATTAATGGACCAAAATTTGATTT
>CASEPW010000035.1 GCA_949289925.1 uncultured Mycoplasmataceae bacterium | reverse complement strand
ATGAGTGAACTCTCCCAGATTATATTATTAGGAATTACATTATTAATACTTATATTTCTTAGTGCATTTTTTTCTGCTTCAGAAACTTCATATACATCAACAACAAATTTTAAACATGAAACTTTCTATAAAAAAAAGAAAAAAAATTGAATTTTTAATATAAATAACAAGTTATTAAACAACTATTCAATGACACTTTCAACAATATTGATTGCTAATACATTAGTTAATGTTGCTGCATCAACTCTTGCTGGATTGTTTTTTAGTAAAATTTTAACTTATTGTCATATAGGTAATGCTGAATCAATAGCAACAGGTATGGCCACTGGTATTCTTACATTTTTGATATTGATATTTGGAGAATTTTTACCAAAGGCATTTGCTAGAAAACATAATCTTTTGTTCATAAGAATTTTTGCTCCATTTGTTTATTTTTTTTATTCATTATTCTATCCAATAAATTGAATTTTAAATAAGGTTGTTAAAGAAAATAATACTAAATCTGCAACAGAACAAGAAATAGATACTTTAATTGATATTGTATCAACAGAAGGTGTTTTAGAAAATAGTGAAGCTTCATTGGTGTCAAATTCACTAAAATTTGATGAAACAAAAATAAGCTCTGTAATGACCAAGATTGATGATGTAATTTTTGGTTATCATAATTTTGGTAAAGATAAATTATTAAATCTTTTTGTATCTACAGGTTTTTCAAGAATACCGATTAAAAAATCTAAAAAAATAATTGGATTTGTAGATATAAAAAGTGTTGCTAGTTATTATTTAAAAGATAAGAAAAAATTTACTATGAATAATATTTTAAAACCTATTATTAAAGTTAGTCAATATCAATCTTTAGATTCTGTTTTGCGAGAGATGCAAATTTCTCAAGTTCATATGGCTTTAGTCAAAAAAAATAAAAATTCATCACAAATAGTGGGTTTGGTGACATTAGAAGATTTAATAGAATCATTAGTTGGAGAAATACATGATGAACATGATGATAAGAATCCTTTAACAATAATAAATGATTTCACTTGAAAAGTAGAACACACATATAATGCAAATAAATTTGTTAGAGAAGAAATCAAATTGCCAATAGAAATTAGTGATGATTTATCAATAAAAGAATGATTAAAAAATGAGTTTGATGTTGAAAGATTTAATGATGGTGAAAAATTCTATAATGATTATTTTAAAGTTTTAGTAAGATTAGATAAAAGAAAATTATTTTTTATATTTGAAAAAAATATAAAAAACTTTTAAATTTGTTTTTAAAAATTTAGTATCATTGATATATGAATTTATTTAACATTAATGAACCTATAAATTTATTAGTTAATACACTATCTAACGTTTATTTATGAGGGGCAATTATTGCAACAATAACTATAATTTTTTTAGGTTGACTATTTGTTAAAATAAAAGTTTTTAAATCTTCATGAAAAGATATATTGATTTCAATTGTAATGAATATTTGTTTCCCTGCATTAATTCTTAAATCCTTCATGATTACAACAGATCATAATAATTTTGAAATACATGCAATTACATTATCTTTATCTATATTTTTTTATTTTATTGGTGGGCTATTATATTTGTTATGATCAAGAATATTATTGCCAAAAATATACTTAAAGTTTAATAATATAGAGATTAGCAATAAAGTCTATATAAAAAAGGCTAATAAAAATCTAAATTTTTGAATGATGTGTTTATATGGTTCTACTGTTTTTTTTGGTACACCGATTATCAATGCATTATATGGGGATGATGGACTAGTAATACAAGCAATTTGAAATATTCCTTTTATTGTTGGTTTAACAAGTTTTTGCCAATTTCAATATTTAGATATTAAATTTAAAAAAGAAAATAAGAAGCAAATAATTAAATCATTTTTTTCTCCAATAACAGTTTGCTCTATTGTAGGATTAATTATTTGAATAACTCAACTTATACCAGGTAGTAATTTAAATTTAAATGAAATTGTTTATTATGATCCAAATAAAACATGAGGAGCATTAAATGATGGTAATCAAATATGATGATTTGATTTGCAATTTACAGCACCATGAATATATAAAACAATTGATATTCTTCAATTTTTAACATCACCATTAATTTGAATATCTATTGGTATGACAGTTGCAACATACAAATTAAAAAATATATTTAATGATAAAAATGCATGATTATATACAATTGTAAAAATGATATTTATTCCATTTTTTATTATGTTAATAACTAGTAGTTTTTATTTATTATCAAAACAACTTATGCATAATAATAATTCATATATCCTAAGTCAAAATGTAATTGTTATTACAATTTTAATGTCAACTCCACCTGCAACTGTTTGTTTAGCATATGCAATTAAAACAAATAAAGCAATAAATTTTGCTAGTAATTCATCAATTATATCTACTTTATTTACTCCAATTATGATTCCAATATGAATAGTTATTGCTCAACTATATTGTAATAGCATTAATTTGTAAAAAATATCACATTATAAATGTATAATATTTGTATGAAAATCATTTTATTAGAAGATATTAAAAATATAGGTAAAGCAAAAGACATTGTTGAAGTCAACGATGGATATGCTAAAAATTTTTTAATTAGACAAAAAAAGGCAGTTCAATATTCACCAAGAGCATTAGAAATTTTAAATAATCAAGTTGCTAGTGAGCAAGCAAAAATTGATTTAAAAAGAAATGATGCTATAAAAATTAAAAATGAACTTGAATCAAAAAAATATCAATTCTATTTAGTATGTAAAGGGCAAAATGTTTTTGGTAGTATTAGTAGCAAAGAACTATTGGAAGAAATTAATAAAAATCATAAGATTGTTAATAAATATATGTTAGTAGATTTTAATCCTTTACATATAGGATTACATAATATAAAAATAAAACTTTTTGATGATGTTATTGCGGAAATTGAGGTTAATGTTGAGGTAAAACATGCCTAAATTTTCAAATGAAATAAAAAATAATATTATTCAAATTGAACAAGCCATACTTGCAATTGCATTAAATGATTCAAATTCAATTTACAAAATTGTCAATAAATTGAATGGAGATGATTTTGTTACAAATGAGGATAGAATTATTTTTAATGTTATTAAAGATTTGGCATCACATGGTGCAAGCATTGATTCATTAATTGTTAACAATTTAATTGAAACAAATTCAGAATATGATTTTCCTAAAGTTCATGAATATCTTGTTGAATTGAACTCTATGTTTGTACATTCTTTAGATTTAGAATCATATATAGAAGCATTAATTAATTATTCAACATCTAAAAAATTAATAACATTTGGAAAGCAATTAATTGATATGAATCTTGATTTAAAAAATTTTGATGATTCAATGTGAAATTTAGAAAAAAATTTTATGGAATTAGTTAAATCAAGAAATTCTTCAGATTTTATTAAATCAGATGAGATTGCTAAAGAATATCAAGATAAGTTAATCAAAATTAGAAAAAATAAAGGTATGTTAACGGGAACTGGAACCGGCTTTAATTCTATTGATAAATTTACAAATGGTTTTCAACCAGGTGACTTAATTATTTTAGCAGCTAGACCTTCTATTGGTAAAACAGCACTTGCACTTAATATGTTATTGAATGTTGCAAAAAACTGTAATGATGATGAGTGTGTTGTAATGTTTTCTCTTGAAATGGGGGCAGATCAACTATATCAAAGATTAGTTAGTTGTGAATCAGGTATTCCTTCTACAATTTTAAGAGATGGTTCATGATCTGAAAATGATGAATATGTTATTTATCAATCTATAAAAAATATATCTAAATTACCTATCTATATAGATGATTGTTCTAATATATCTATTATGGAAATTCAAACAAAATTAAAACAATTAGTTAGTAATAAAAAGAAAATTAAACTAGTTATAGTTGATTATTTACAATTAGTTCAAGGATCTACAAAAATTGGTACTAATAGACAACAAGAGGTTTCACAAATTTCTAGATTTTTAAAATCTATTGCAAGAGACATTGAATCTCCAGTTATTGCTATTGCACAATTATCAAGAAAGATTGAAGAAAGAAAAGGATCAGATAGAAAACCTATGTTGTCAGATTTACGTGAATCTGGTGCAATTGAACAAGATGCAGATTTAGTTACTTTTTTAAATTATGAACGTGATGAAATTGATAATCAAAAATCTGATGAAAAAATGAAAACATATGTTCAAAATGTATTAGTTGATTTTATTATTGCAAAACATAGAAATGGTGCAACAGGAGAAGTCCAATTAGTTTTTGATAAACCAATAGGTAAGTATATTGATAGAAATTAGTATTTTTATAAATAAAATTTATTATGTTATAATCCCTATATGAAAATTAATAGAAAAATTTTATTTGCAACATTTTCTTTAGGAATAATTGGGATTTTTTTAACTCCCTTTTTAGTATCTTGTTCTCAAGGAACATCAATAAATTTAAAAACATACAATATTAATGTAGGTGGAGAAAAATATAGTGTTAGAAGTAATGCTTATGGAAAAGTAGGCACTGATGATAAATTAACTACTTACTCTTTCAATCCTAATGGTAAATATAGTGATGAAGAAATTAAAAAACCTGAATTCATTGAAAACCAAAAAGAAACAGTTAAACAAAACTTATTTATAAATGTTTCTAATTATTTATTTGAAATTATTAATGAATATTTATATTTTCTAACTAGAAATCCTACTATTGATGCTAAAACAAGTGAAGTTAGTGATACAGGTTTAACATATAATGCAACTACTAGAGAATTTGAATTAGCTTATAGTTTAGGGCTTGGTGAGGGAAAATCTACATATAGATTAAAAATTGAATCTATCAATTTTAATGTTGATCAAAATGCAATTTGACCTACAGGCAATAAACTTGCTTATGGAACACTAGTTCCTACACAAACAGTTATAGAAAATGGTGAATCTATTGAAAAACCAAATCCTTACAAAGCTACTATTGAAATTAGTGATATAATTTTAAAATTAGGGTTTTATAAAATTACAGGTTCTAATTCTTTTGCAGATAATATTTCTATGGATGAACTTAAAAATTCAAATTTTAAAGAATATTGAAAGAATTTTAAATTTGATAACGGTACCACTGATTTAACAAGAAATTCTTTTAATGTTTCATTAAACAAAAAATTATACTTTAACATTCAACAATCTTTCTTTGCTGATACAAAGGATAATGTTACAACATATAAATCAAATGGTTCAATTCAATTCATTGAGTCAGGTGCAGGTAGTGATTTTAATACTTGACCATTTGTTTTTGATAATTCTTCGCCTTCTGATTTTAAAGTTGCAGTAGAAACACAAACAAAAATAAATAATCAAATTCAAAACTTGTTAGAATTATCAAATGATAATTATGATGAATTTAAAAATCAATTAAATAAGTCAACAGATGCTAAAAATTTTGTTAGTTCTTTAATTTCTATTAGTTAATATGTATAGAGTTATAAATAATATTAAAACTAATTGAAAATTTATTATTGATAGTGAAATGAAGAAAGAATATTTTCTAAAAATTAAAGAAAAATTGTTAGAAAATAAAAATAACATTTTTCCTAAAGAAAATGATTTATTTACAGCATTTAATTTTTTTAATTTTGAAGAAACAAAAGTAGTTATTTTAGGTCAAGATCCATATATAAATGATAATCAAGCACATGGTTTAGCCTTTAGTGTTTTAAACCAAAAAGCACCTAAATCATTACTAAATATATTTAAAGAACTAAATAATGATTTAAATATTCAAAGAACCAACACTAATTTATCCGATTGAGCTAGTCAAGGAGTGTTACTAATTAATACAATTTTGACAGTTGATAAAGGTAAAAGTCTTTCTCATAAGGATTATGGATGGCAAGAATTTACAAAGAATATCATCTCTACAATAAATGATAATTTAAATGATATTGTATTCATATTATGAGGAAATGATGCTAGAAAATATAAAAAATTTATAAATGAAAATAAACATTTTATAATTGAATCAGCACATCCATCTCCATTATCAGCATATAATGGTTTTTTCGATTCAAAACCTTTTAGTAAAATAAATTTGTTTTTATCTAATAAAAAAAATTATAATATTAATTGATAATTTATGACTATTTTGGAATCTTCTATATTATTTTTATTTTTCTTTGCATTAATTATTATATTGCTTGTGATAAAGAAAATTTATTATAAATATCATTTAAAAAAGAAGTTTTTTATTATTCCAAGAGCAAATATAAAAGGCATTGCATCTATTGGAATGACTGTTGCATTATCTATAGCAATTTTAATACTATTAACTATTATTTCAGCTGATATTGCATCAATAATTTTTAGAACTTGACCTGGAACTAGAATAATTTTTGAAAGTATTTTAATAAAAATTGGTGGATTGCTATTTGGTCCTATTATAGGTGTTTGCATTGGTGCAGCAACTGATTTTTTAACTATTTCTCTTACTGCAGGTGTTTTTCATATTGGGTATTTTGTTTCAGCAATGTTCTTTGGCTTAGTTGGTGGAATAATAAGAAATATAGTTTCATTATCAAATAAAAATGAATATAAATTTTGTTTTTATTCTTCTATTTTGTTTATAATTTCATGAATAGCTTCATTCTTGGTGCTTTATTTCTTTGCAGGCGATAAAAATTGATCAAAATTGTTTAGTTTTACTTTTATTGGAGTTGATATTGATATTAGACTTTGAGGTTTGATTTTTTTAGTAACTATATCATTATTATTAGGTAATATATTTATTTGAATAATATATGTTAAAAAAATTAAATATTCTAATTACATTAAAATAGGAAGACTAATCGAGGAATCTTATGATTACAATTGTAATTCTTTAAAGTTATTTAAAATAAATAAATTAAAAATTAAAAAAATATATAAAAATGAATTAAATAAAAAAACTATAAATGTTTTATCTCTTATTGCATCATCAAATGGAATTAGTAGTCAAAAAATAAATGAATATTTTGGAACAAATAATAATAAAGAATTATCATTATTAATGACAAAAAATTTTATAGCAAATAATAATAGTAAGTATGAACTAACAAGAAGTTTTTTTAAATCATTAATTGCAGATAGTTATATTTCATATAAAGAAAATGTTTCAATTAATAAATACAATAAATATAAGAAATACAAAATATTAGCACCAGAAAGTTCATGATTTATGTCTTTTATTCCTGTATTTGTTTGTATTGTTATCAGTGAATTACTAGTTAATGTCTTAATGATGCCAACCTATGATACTATATTATCTACACTTTCATTTGAAACATGATTATTAATTAGAATATTATTATTTATCCCTATGATTGCTATAAATTTATTAGTAATTTTTCCAATATTTAGAATAATTACTCCTAATATCAATTTGAACATTTCAGACGAAATTTAAATGAAAATTTAATTATTTTATTTTACATTGTAAAATATATATGGTAAAAATGAAAGAAATTAAAAATCGAATAAAATTATTAGCAAAAGAATTAATGTTTGAATTAAGTGAAACAGATATTGAATCAATATGTGATGAATTTCATGTTATAGAAGACCAATTAAAATCAATATCTAATATTTCAACCATAAATGTTCAACCTACGAATTTTTGTATTGAATTTGAATCTACACCATTAAGAGAAGATACAATAGTAGAAGAAGATGATAAACCTTTTTCAAATTGTAAATTATTAAAAGATAAATATGTGGTAATAAAAAATGAAAAGTAAAATTTTAAAAGTTAAAGAACAATATGAAAATAATCTATTAACACCAAAAATGGCCTATGATAATGCCATAAGTTTAATTAATGAGAACAAACATTTAAATATGTCATTAACTCAAGTTGAATTTAAGCATAGCGATGCAAAGACTGATTCATTACTAGATGGTGTTGTGTATTCTCTTAAGGATAATATTTCAACTAAAGGTATTACAACTACAGGTGGAAGTAGATTTTTAGAACATTATGTTCCACAATATAATTCAACAGTTAAATCATTATTAGATGACGCTAATGCAATTTTAGTTTCAAAAGATAATTTAGATGAATTTGGTTTAGGAGGAACTGGAACTTTTTCAGGTTATGGTTATGTTATTAATCCTTTAGACAATAATAGAATAACAGGAGGAAGTTCATCAGGTTCATCTGTAATGGTAAAACAAGATATTGTAAATTTTGCCATTGCTACTGATACTGGTGATTCAATTAGAAAACCTGCATCATTTTTAGGTATATATGGTTATAAACCAACATATGGGCTTATTTCTAGATATGGTATTTATCCATATGCACCAAGTATTGATCATGTTGGAATATTAGCAAACTCAATTGATGATATAGCTATAGTTTTAGATGTTTTAGTTAAAAAGGATAATAAAGATTTTAGTTCAATAACAATAGATAAAACAAATTTTTATGATAATTTAAAACAAAATAAGAATGTCAAGATTGCAGTATTCAATGAAGCAATAAATAATATGCTAGATAGTGAGAAAGAAATATTTATAGAATATCTAAATAAATTAAAGAAAAATTTTAATATAGAATTTATTAACTTCGGAGAAGAATTATTGAAATTGATTGATCCTATATATAAAACACTAAGTTATTCAGAAGCAGTAACATGTTATGCAAATTTAAATGGTATTTTATTTGGTGAATCTATAGATGGTATAAATTATGAAGATATTGCTATTAAATCTAGAACTACATTTTTTGGCAAACAATTAAAAAGAAGATTTATTATTGGAGCTTATGCTACACAATATTGTAATTTTAATGATGTATATTTAAAGGCAAAACAAATTAAAACATTATTGATAAATAGAATAAATAAGATATTTGAGGATTTTGATGTAGTTATAACTCCTGGAAGCAGTAGAATTGCACCATTAATAAAAGATGTTGAAGAAAATAGAGAAACATGTAATATATGTGATGATGTTTTACAAATAGCAAATTTTGCAGGTCTTCCTTCATTAACTATTCCTGCTATTAATGTTAATAATATGCCACTAGGTCTTAATATATTTTCTAAACAAAAGAAAGATCAATTAGTTCTAAATGTTGCTAAAGCTATTGAAGAAAGTGAGAATAATTAATATGAAAAATTTTGAAGTAATTATCGGAGTTGAAGTACATATAGTTTTAAAGACAAATACAAAAATGTTTTCTTATGCTAAAAACACACATCATCAAGAACCAAATACTGCTGTTTCATGAATGGATTTAGCTTTACCTGGAATATTACCTAGACCAAATAAAAAAGCTATAGAAAAGGGGATTATTTTAGCAGATGCATTAAAAATGAATATTAATTATAAAAATATACAGTTTGATAGAAAAAATTATTTTTATGTTGATTTACCAAAAGGATTTCAAATTACACAACAATATTACCCTATAGGATCATATGGAAAAATCAAAATAAATAATGAAAAAATAGTTACAATTGAAAGAATTCATTTAGAAGAAGATACAGCTAAAAAAATAAATGAAAACAATAAATTATTAATGGATTATAATAGAGCAGGTATTCCATTAATTGAAATCGTAAGTACTCCTTGTTTGCATTCAGCAGATGAGGTATATGATTATTTATCAGAATTGAAAAGAATTTTAATATTCAAAGATATTTCTGATGCAAAAATGGAAGATGGTTCAATGAGAGTAGATGTAAATATTTCTTTAAGACCATTTGGAGTTGATTGATATAACAATAAAGTAGAAATAAAAAATATAAATAGTTTAAATAATGTAAAAAAAGCAATTAATTTTGAAATAAAGAGACAAACAAAGTTATTACTTACAAATAATATTGTTAATCAAGAAACAAGAAGATTTAATGACATCAATGGCGAAACAGAATTTATGAGAGAAAAATCTAATGCAGTTGATTATAGATATATAACAGAACCTAATATCATTAATCTTAAATTAGATGATGATTATGTTTCTAAAATTATTAAAGAATCTAATAAATCACCAGAAGAAATAAGTATTTTCTTAAAAGAAAAATTACAATTTGATCAAGAAAAAATTGATTTATTGTTAGATAATTATGATTTATATAATTTATTTACAAAAATTAATGATAACTTTAAAAATGAATCTATAACTATTTATAATTGATTAGCAAATGAAATTGCAGGATTACTAGATAAATTTAATTTAAATATAGCTGAATTAAATGATTTTCAAATTGAACAATTAATTGATTTTTTTAAGAAATTAATTATTAAAAAAGAAATAAATTCAAAACAAGCTAAAAATCTATTATTTGAATTCTTCAATCAATCTGAAAAAACATTTTCTACTTTAATTAAAGAATTAGGATATGAACAAATTTCAGACCCAAATATTATAAAAAATATAATTTTATCTTATATGGATAAAAATAAATCTATGTTAGACCAATATGCAGAAAGACCTGAAAGAGTTGAAAAGTTTTTTGTTGGTATGGTGATGAAGGAAACAAATTCTCAAGCAAATCCCAATGTAACAATGACACTTTTAAAAGAGTTATTAAATTCTAAATAGTTTATTAATTTTAAAATTATCTTCTATATCTTTACTGATAGGAGAATTATTAATTTCAGAAATATGTATTTTATTTAGAACATAAAGTAAAAGTCTTGAAAAATTTATTTCTATTCCTAATAAATCATTAAATTCATTAAAAATTTCAGATAATAAATCAACATTATTCATGAAATCAACATTATATTGGAATTTATTTAATATCTCTTCAATTTTCGGACAAATATAAAAATTAAAAAGCTCAATAGATTTATTATTGATATTTGATTTTACGTATAATGTTGCATTAATTTTAAATGTTAATAATTCTTTACGACTTATATGACCAAATGTATTATCTAAATTAAACACAAGAACACATTTTTTTTTAGATACTAATTCATTAATAGCATCATTAGTTGAAATAGTTGGATATATTTTCTTTATTTTCTTAAATTCTATTATCTCAACCTTTTGAGGGATAGTCGAAGTATTATGTAAATCAATTTTTTTAACAATCTCATTTATTAATGAAATAAGTTCATTTGTAATTTTTATAATAGAGTCATTATTGGCATTTATTAACAGCAATTTTTGTAATATTAAAATTTTATTTTCACTAACTGATTTAATAAAAGTATTATTTTTATCTCTTTCAATTGATGGATAAAAACTAATTAAACCATATGGGAAATTATTATTATGTAAAATTTTTATTAGTTCTAGATCACAATATTCTAAAATTTGGTAAATTTCATGATTATTTATATTATCAAATTTAATAATTCTATCTTTATATAAAAAATCATTATTATTTGTTACAAGTTGTGGAACAAATTCTAATAATGAAAAATATTTTTTAAAATCTAATAAAGTATAAAACTTAAATTTATCAATAAATTTAATTATTTCAATTCTTGTATGTAATTGTTTATATAATGCTGGAATTTTTTTCAATTATATTTTTTCCTTCATGTGTGGGAATAATAAAACATTTCTAATTGTGTCATTTTCTGTTAAAAGCATAACTAATCTATCTATACCTATTCCAAGTCCCCCTGTTGGTGGCATACCATATTCTAATGCTTCAACAAAATCTATATCCATTTCATTTGCTTCATCATTTCCTAATTCTTTTTCTTTAAGTTGAGATTCAAATCTTTCATATTGATCAATTGGAT
>CASEPW010000034.1 GCA_949289925.1 uncultured Mycoplasmataceae bacterium | reverse complement strand
TTATGATTAAATATAAAATGTAGTTATAAAAACTGTTAAATTTTATCTTTCCAATAACAAATAAAAATATATTTATTTTTATAAAAAGATTGAATATATTTAATTAATCAATGAATATGATATTTTTTATCTATTTTCTGGATTTCTTTATATAATATTTGTGTATGAAAAAATATTTTGGTAGAAATAATACTTTTAACAATAAACAAAAAAAAGACCACGATTTAGATAGTTTAATTGATAAATTAAATAGATTAGAAAACGGCCCAACTGTAAAATTAGATTTAGATGAATTAAAAGATAGAGATAAAGATTTCTAATATTATAGAGTTAATATTTCATAACCATCTTCTGTAATTAATATCATATGTTCTCAATGAGAAGTTAATTTTTTATTTTTAGCTATTACAGATCAATTATTCTTGTCATCAACAATATATTTATTTGATTCAATCATTATCATCGGTTCGATACAAATTACCATCCCAGGTATTAATTTTTCTTTTTTAAAAAAATGAGAACGATAATTTGCAATAACTGGATCTTCATGTAACATGTTACCACAACCATGGCCTGTAAAATTTCTAATAACTTCATAACCATGTGCTTCAACATAATCTTGTACAGTTGATGCTATATCGTGATTTGTTGTTACATTAGGTTTAATTATTTTTATGGCTTCCATTAAACTATTGTAACAAACCTCACTTATTCTTTTAGCTTCATTTGAGGCATTACCTACAATAATGGTATAGGCTGCATCACAAAAATGATTTTCATATAACACTCCTACATCTATAGATATAGAATCACCATCTTTTAGACGATAGTCTGATGGAACACCATGAATTATTGTTTCATTTACAGATAAACATATATTACCTGGAAAACCACCATAATTATAGAATGCACATGCTGCACCTTTTGATTCAATAATTTCTTTTGCTTTTAGATCAATTTCTTTTAGACTTACTCCAACTTTTACAAATTCATATAAAGATGCTCTAACTTCTTTTCAAATTGAAGCAGCTTTTTTTATTTTAGATATATCATCGGGAGTTTTAATTATTATCATTATTTAAACCATTAATAACTTGTTCTAATACTTCATCAATACTTTTATTAGCATCAATCCTAATTAATTTATCTTGCTTTGAATAAAAGTCAATTAATGGAGATGTTTTATTTTGATACTCTTTAACTCTAGAAACTAATGTTTCTTCATTATCATCTTTTCTTTGAATTAATGGTGATTGACATTTATCACATATACCTTCAACTTTTGGAATTTGAAAATAAATATTAAAGTTTGTGCCACATTTTGAACATATTCTTCTACCAACAATTCTTTTTACTAACAATTCTGAATCAATATCTAAATAAAATACTTTATCAATATTTGCTATTTTTGATAAAAATTCAGCTTGTGGAATTGTTCTTGGGTAACCATCTAAAATAAATCCTTCACCTTTGTTACAAATTTCTAAAATTGAATTTGCTGCTAATTGATTAGTTATATCATCAGTAATCAATTGACCATTAACCATTAATTCTTTTATTCTAGAAGCATACTCACCATTATTTTCCACTTCATTTCTAAATAAATTTCCTGTGGAAATGTGTTTTAAATTATATTTGTCTATTAATAATGATGAAAGAGTTCCTTTACCAGAACCTGGTGCACCAAGTAATAAAATTTTGCTTTTTTTAATATCTATCATAATAAATCCTTATCTTTTTCTTTAACTGATTTTAATTGGTTGTTTTGTTCTTCATAAATTTCATCTGTTCTTTGAATTTTCTTTCTTCTTACAGTATATGAAGATGTAGTTGAAGCAGAAGCAATTGAATCTCATAAATCAATAGAACCACTTACCATAATGATTATACCCGTTCCTCCTAGAGATGCAACAGACGGAATCACACCTCCAGAAGCATAAGAAACAATATATGGCAAGGCTGTTATTATTGCTAGAAACGGACCACCAATTCAATTAATCCTATACAATACTTTTGATAAATATTTTTCAGTAGTAGTACCAATTTTAACCCCTAAAATAAATCTTCCTGATTTCATGAAATCTGTAGAAATTCTTTTTGGGTTTAATTGAATGTATGAATAAAAGAATGTAAATAGTATTATTAAAATCATATAGGTTATTATTCCACCAATTTGATTAAAATTAAATACTGCATTAGAAAATAAATAAAATCAATTTTGATCATCTGCTGTTGATGATCTTATAATTTCACCTATTGTTAAAGGTAAAGTTATTAATGATGAAGCGAAAATAACTGGAATTACCCCTGCTGTATTTAATTTAAATGGTAAATATGGTAAATCATCACCTTCTTTTATTAACGATTGGCCTGTTTGTTGAATTGGAATTCTTCTAGTTGAAAGACTAATAAATGTAATTGTTCATAAAACAACAAAATAAAATAATAAATAAAAGATAAATGCAATGATTTGATACATTTGACCATTTACATTAGAATCAATACTATTTTTTACTAATGTAAAATTACCTATTAATTGAGAAATAATACCTGCTAAGATTATTGTTGTAACACCATTACCAACCCCTTTTTTAGTTATAATTTCTGAGAAAAAAATTGCTATATAAGTACCAGCACACATTAGTGTGATATAGAAAAATTGATAAAATCCTGTTAGACTTGTTGAACCATCTGGTGCTGTGAATGAAACTCCTGATGATTCAAAGACTGCAATAATTGAATATGCTTGAACTATAGTAAAAGGTAAAGTTAAAATCTTAGTTATCATTGAGATCTTCTTTCTACCTTTTTCACCATTTCTATTTAATCTAGCTAATGGTGGAATTACATCAGAAGAAAGTAATTGAATAATAATTTGAGTTGTAATAAAAGGAGAAATACCTGCTGCAAATATTGATAAATTTTTTAAACCTCCACCTCCTAGAAGGTTCAACATTGATAAAAATGGAGATCCCTCAACAAAATTTGTTGGAGTTTTCAAGTAAGGCATTGGAATTTTCGACATAAAGTCGAATAAAATTATAATAAACAAAGTAACAAAAACAGATGTTAAAACAGATTTAGATTTAAAAATTCTCTTAATCTGTCTTGTAAAATGAACATCGTTTTTATTCTTTGAAACAAAATGCATAATATTTATATTATTTTATTATAAAATTATAGCTTTTGAACCTGATTCTTCAATAGCTTTTAAAGCACCCTTAGTAAATTTGTGTGCTTTTATTGTAATTCCTTTTTCAATTTTTGTGTTACCAATAATTTTTAAAGGTAATTTATTTTTTGAAAATTCGCCTGCATTAACTAATAAAGTTAAATCTATTTCTTTTTCTTTACCATATCTTTCTTTAATATCCTTTAAAGAAATAACATTGTAATTATTTGCAAATTCAAAATTATTAAAACCAACTTTTGGTAAACGACGATATAAAGGAGTTTGACCACCTTCAAACGCTAATCTTGTATGTCCTGATTTTCTAGATTTTTGACCATCTTGACCACGAGTTGAAGTTTTACCCATACCTGAACCGTGACCACGACCAACTATTTTTCTTTTATGATTTCTTGAACCTGGTGTAGATTTTAAATTATGTAATTCCATATTTCCTCCATATTATTATAAATCTGATAATTTCTTATCTCTTAATCTTGCAATTTCTCTAGGATCATATTGTTTAATTAAAGCATCAACAGTTGCTCTAATAACATTGATAGGAGTATTTGATCCTAAACATTTTGTATAAATGTCATGATATCCTGCTAATTCAACCACAGCACGAACAGAGCCACCAGCAATGATTCCTGTACCTAATGGTGCAGGTTTGACTAAAATTTTTCCTGCCCCATCATGACCTATATTTTCATGGAAAACTGTGCCTTTTTTATTAATTTTTAAATGATAAATATTGTTATTAGCATTTTTAACTGCTTTTTTAATTGCATCTGGAACTTCAATAGATTTTCCCATACCATAACCAACTCTACCATTTTTATCTCCAATAACAACCAATGCAGAGAATCTCATAGATCTACCACCTTTTGTTGTTTTTGAAATTCTCTTAATTTGAACTACTCTTTTTTCAAATTGTTGTTTTGATGGAGTCTTTCTATTTGAAGATTTTATTCTTTTTGATGAAGAAGTAGATGCATCATCAACTTGTTCTTCATTAGTTATTTCTTCAATCATTGTCTCTTCCATTTTTTGTTCTTCTATAATTAAGTTTTCTTTTTCCATACTATTCTCCTATCCTAGAATTTTAATCCTGCTTCTCTAGCAGCGTTTGCAAGTTCAAGAACTCTTCCATGGTATTTTGAACCACCTCTATCGAATGAAACTTCACTTATCCCTAATTTTAAAACTTTTTTTGCAATGTCTTCACCAACTTTTTTTGCATTTTCTTTGTTACCATTTGGTAATTTTAATTGAACAGATGAACTTGAAGCTAAAGTTTTTGCATTTTGAATATCAATTAATTGAACAAATATATGTGTATTAGTTTTATTTACTAATAATCTTGGTCTATTTGTTGAAATAGTTTTTAATTTTCTAAAATTTCTATTTTGTCTAATATTTTTTTTAGCTTTTCTATTAACGTTAATTTTTTTCATATTTAAGCTCCTTATTTCTTATCTGCTGTCTTACCAGCTTTTCTAATAATTTGTTCACCTTCAAATAAAATTCCTTTACCTTTATATGGTTCTGGCATACGGTATGCTCTAATAACGGCACAAAATTGACCTACAGATTCTTTTGATGAACTTTTTAATTTAATTTCTGTTGCTGTTGGTGTTTCAACTTTAATATTAGAAGGTATTTCTAATACAACAGGGTGTGAAAAACCTAAAGTCATATTTAATTTGTTGCCTTCAACTTTAGCTTTATAACCAACACCTTTTAATACTAATGTTTTTTCAAATCCTTTAGTTAAACCGATTAATGCATTATTGATGTTTGCATTAACTGTTCCGTGAAGCATTTTTGTTTCTTTTAATTCATTTTTTCTTTTTACAACAATAGTATTATCTTTTTGTTCAACAGATAACAATCTTGGTGAATAATTTACAATTAAATTGTCATTTGCAGAAGATAATTTAACAAAATCTTTTGCAATTTTAATATTAATTCCATTTGGGATAGTTAAAATACGATTTCCGATTCTTGACATATTATTTTACTCCTTATCAAACATAAGCGATGATTTCACCACCTACATTTTCCTTTCTAGCTTGCTTATCTGTCATAATACCTTTTGAAGTTGAAATTAAAGCAATTCCTAATCCATTTAATACTTTTGGAACTTTTTTAGATTCAGAATATATTCTTAAACCTGGTTTTGAAATTTGTCTCATTCCATGAATAGCAGAAGTTTTATTTTTATATTTTAAATGAACATCTATAAAAGACTTGTTGTTTTCTTGTTTAACTATTTCAAATTCTTTTATATAACCTTCTTCTTTTAAAACTTTTAAAATAGCTTCTTTGTAACTAGAATATTGAACAGTGATAGTAGGTTTATAAACCTTTTTAGCATTTTTAATTTTTGTTAATAATTCAGCAATTGGATCTATATGCATTTTCTACCTCCTATCATGATGCTTTCTTTACACCAGGAATTGCACCCTTGTAAGCTAAATCTCTAAAACACAAACGGCAAATACCAAATTTTCTTAAAACAGCATGTGGTCTACCACATCTTTGACATCTAGTATAATTTCTTACAGAATATTTTTGATGTTTTTTTTGTTTTTCAATTAATGATTTTTTTGCCATATTATTTGTTACCCTTTCTAATTGGTGCTCCTAATTTAGTTAATAGAGCTAATGCCATTTCATCACTGTCTGTTGAAGTTACAAATGTAATATCATAACCTCTTATTCTTTTTACATTATCATAAATTATTTGTGGGAAAATGATTTGTTCTTTAATACCAATAGTATAATTTCCTCTACCATCGAAAGAATTGTTTGGAAGACCTTTAAAGTCTCTAACACGTGGAAGTGCAATATTAAATAATAGTTCAACAAAATTTCACATTTTTTCATCACGAAGAGTCACTTTT
>CASEPW010000033.1 GCA_949289925.1 uncultured Mycoplasmataceae bacterium | reverse complement strand
GTAAAAAGATTATAGTTTCAACATAATTCCAAAAAATGCAATAGATTCACTTATAATTTTATATAGAAGTGGACTAGTCTAAAAAGATTATGCATTAAACATAAATATGATTAATGATTACAAGTATAATGAAGAAAAATACAATCCAAAAGCAAAGATAATTGAACGTAATTGTTTAATAATTACAACTATCTTAAATATAAATTTAGCTATTATTGAAATAGTATTTTTCTTTTTAACAAATAGTATGTCAATTCTGTTTGATGGAATTTTTAGTTCTATTATGTCATTAACTTCTCTATTTGCAATAATTTTAACTATTTTTACCACAAAGAATAGTTTTAATTATCCTTTTGGAAGAAGTGTGTATGATAATGTATTTGCATTATTTAAAAATTTATTAGTAATTCTAGTTGGATTATACTTTATTGTTGATTCTAGTATTACTTTATACAATTTATCAAATAACATTATTCAACCTGAAAAATTTAATAATCAAAAAATTTATATTGCATATATTTCAGTAGCATGTGGAATGAGTTTAATTACACTATTAATTTATTTTCTTTTTCACAAACATTTATCGTATAAATCAAGTATTTTAAAATCTGAATTATTATCTACTGCTGTTGATTTTTTTATCTCCTTTAGTATTGGGGTTGCACTAATTGTATCAACATTATTTGCAAATAATAATTTACTTATTAGAGATATTGTTGATAAATCTTTAACAATAGTATTAATACTTATAATTATCCCTCCTGTAATTAAATCATTTGTTATTGAAATATTAAATATTACAGGTTATAGATTATTTAAAGATGAAGAAAAAGAATTAAAAATACATTTAAAATTTAAAGAAATAGATGATGTTTATATTCAAAGACATAATCAACAAAAGATCTTTATGATTAAATTAAAAATAAATTCAGATACTGATATATTAATGATTAAGAGCGAAATTTTAAAACATATATATGAACATTATTCAAGTGATTCAAAGATATATTATTTAATATAATTTTATATAATTAACTTATGAATAAAAAAAAGTATTTTAAAAAAATAGAAAAACGTTATTTTAAAAATGCAACTTTATTTAGAAGAATATCATTAGTTGTTGATGCATTTGCAACAAAAATAAAAATATCTATAATTAAAGATGTTTCAGATTTTAATGAATATGTATTAAATTTAAAAGATTGTAAAGAGGATGAAGGTTTTTTATTAATTCCTACATTAAAAATTAGATTTAATAATAGTTTTTTTGAATTTTTTGATGTTTTTCTACTAGATAATAATTTAGTGGTTGTTGATAAATATACAACTAATAATGTTGATTATATAAAACAATATCATTTAAACACACTTATTCTTAAAAAGAATATATCAAAAAATATTAATTTAGATATAAAAAGTAAAATAAATTTAAAAAAATTATTTTATAACTAAAAAACATCTATTACATAATTCTTCATTATGCATATCTTTATCATCAAAATGATTTCAACATCTAAGGCATTTTTTAAAGTTATTATTAGTTATAGAAATATTTTTGTAATCATCAGAAACTACAATTTTAGCAATATTTAAATATTCCTTTAATGTTTTTATTTCAAATTTAATATCTTTTAATTCACTACTATTAATGTGAATTGTAGCTTCATTGTTCTTTTTAATGATTGAATTATTTCTTGCATTTTCTAATTCAACATAAATTTTATCTTTCAAGATAAAGAATTTTTTAAAAGAATCAATCATATCAACATCAATGTTAAACTTAACTGAAGTAACAAATGATTCTAGTGCCACCGATTCTTTTTTATCAATCTTATTAAAAAATTGATAAACTTCTTCACAAGTATGAGGAATAATAGGAGTTAATAATATTAAAAAAGTATTCAAAATATGATATAAAACTGTTTGAATTTGTTTTCTTCTTATATCATCTTTTTTATTACAATATAAAGCATCTTTAATAATATCAAAATATCATTGAGATAATTCAATTGTAAAATTATTTGTAATTTTAATAATATCTAAAAATTTGTATGCTTCATAAGCAGTGTTGATTTTATTTACTACATCATTTAATCTATATAGAATAAATTCATCTTCAATCATTAATTTTTCTTGCATTTCTTTTTTAGGATCAAAATCATGCAAATTACTTAAAGAATATCTAAATAATGTATTTCTTATTTTTCTATAAGTTTCTGCAATCTGTTTTAAAATATTAAATCCAAATCTTGTATCAATTGTGTAATCAGAAGAAGCAACTCACATTCTTAAAATATCAGCACCAAATTCATTAATAACATCTAAAGGAGAAATAACATTACCTAATGATTTAGACATTTTGTTTCCTTTTTCATCCAATGTAAAACCATGTTGTAATAAGAATTTGTATGGAGCTATATCATCAGTGATAGATGAACAAATTAATGATGAATTAAATCAACCTCTAAATTGATCTGAACCTTCAAGATATAAATCTGCTGGAAAATTTAAATTATATCTTTTTAACATATTAAAACTACTACCAGAATCAAATCAAACATCTAAGATATCTTTTTCTTTTCTATATTTAATTTTTCTTTGTTTATATTCTGGAGTTAAAAAATAATCAACATCTTTTTCAAATCAAACATGAGTTCCTTCATTTTTTAAAATATTAATAATATTTTCTATTAATTCTAAATGAAATATTGGTTCGTTTTTATCATCAAAAATAATAGGAATAGGAACTCCTCAAACTCTTTGCCTTGAAATACATCATTCATCTCTATTAGAAATCATTTCTTTTATTCTTTCAATTGTTTTATTGTGAGAGGATTTAACATCTGCTAATGATTCAAAAATATTTTTATGT
>CASEPW010000032.1 GCA_949289925.1 uncultured Mycoplasmataceae bacterium | reverse complement strand
TTTTTAGTTTTTTTCATAATATTATTATATTATATATAATATTTTTAAAACCACTTTTTAAATTTCTTATTTTTAATCATTGAAATTTCAGTTTTATAAGGAGAAATTTCCTTGCCATCAATCTTTGGTCATGGGGTTTCTAATATTTTAGGAATATTTTCTAATTTTTCATGATAAATAATACTTAATAAAACATCAAAACCTATTGTTCCATAACCAATATTTTCATGTCTATCTTTATTAGAACCTATAATGTTTTTAGAATCATTTATATGAATACATAGTATTTTATTTAAACCAATTTTCTTATCAAATTCTTCTAAAAATTTATCAAATTCAGATAGATTTACACCTGAATCATTCAAATGACACGTATCTAAACAAACTGCAATTTTTTCACTATTTACACCATCAATTATTGCTTTTATCTCATTAATATTTCTACCGATTTCAGAACCTTTACCTGCCATTGTTTCTAATAGAATTTTTACATTATTATTTGCTTGTTTTAATGCAATTTTTAAGCCACTAATTATTTGATTTATTCCTACATCTAAATCCTGTTCTAATCTACTACCTGGATGAAGTACTAGTTTATCAAAACCCATTTGTTCAACACGAATTAATTCTTTTGTCAAAAATTCAATAGCTAATTCCCTAACATCTGATTTTGAAGAGCATAAGTTTATAATATATGGAGCATGTATAATGATATTTTCTTTTGATATATTATTTTTTGTCATCAAATCATGTGCTTCTTCAATTTTAAATAATGAAACATCTTTTCTAATCGTATTTTGTGGTGCACCAGTATAAATCATAAAAGTATTAGCATCATTTACTATTGTTTCATTAACAACATCAACTAAATAATTTGGCGATGACAATCCCATATGTGAACCTATAATCAATTTTTTATTCATATCTTTTTCCTATTCCAAACTCTCAATCATCAAGATCAATTTTCGTTTTTAAAATTAATTTAGTCATTGGTGTGTGTACTGTATTTAATTTAACACCATCTTTATCAATTAATTCTTCTATTTCAATATTATATTCATTTTTTGGTGTTATTATTTTAAATTTCATATTTAAATCAAAATAATTTTTTGAAATAATTTCGAATGTATTCTTATCAATTTTTTTTGTAATTACAAATACATAATCCTGATTTGGGTTTTCTTGAACATCATGATATAACATTTTATTTTGATTTGCATCAAATAAAAATGCATCATCAAATGATCTATTAGCTACTTCAGATAATTTACTATAAAACTCTGATTTATTAAATTGTTTTTTTGAGTAAATATTATCTATTAATTCTCTATATGTTTTTGTAACAGTAGTTATATAATTTAATGATTTCATTCTTCCTTCAATTTTAAAGCATGAAATACCTAATTTTATTAATTCATCAATATAATTAACATATGTCATATCCTTTGCACTCATAGTAAAAAAATGATTGATATCATTATTTAAAATTTTATACATTCATCTACATGATTGTGCACAACCACCTACATTTGAATCTCTCAAAGAAAAATTATTACTCATCATACAACGTCCACTATATGCTATACATACTGCACCGTGAATAAAAATTTCTACCTCCATTTTATCCTTTAATGCATTAGTAATATCTTTAATTTCATTCATTGTCATCTCACGAGCAAGTACTACTCTAGTTACATTATATTTTTTAAAAAAAAGTGCAGCTTTAGAATTTGTAATTGATTGTTGAGTAGAAATATGGATTTCACAATTTTTATAAGCGTCATTTAATGTTTTTATAAAATATGGATCTGCAGTTATAAAACCATCAATTTTAATATCTTTTATTTTATCCATAAATTCTATAAATTGATTAGCAAGATTATTGTGCGATATAACATTTGTCACAAGATAAACTTTTTTGTTTAATAAATGAGCATATTTAACAATTTCACGAATATCATCATATTCAAAATTAGATGCTCTAGCTCTTAATGAAAATATTTTTGCTCCTAAGAAAATAGCATCTGCACCATAATTAAGAGCATAAATAGCTTTTTCTTTATTTCCAGCTGGGGATAATAATTCAACTTTCTTATTCATCACATTTCTCCATATGTAAAATGTCATTAACAGTTCCTAAGAAAGAATGTGATAATTTAGAAGAACTGACTTCTTCAAGTTTTAAAACTAAATCATTTATATTATTAGGTAAATTTTTATTTTGATTATAGTAATCAATTATATGTTTATATATTTCAACAACTTTTATTGCTTCTTCTTGTTTCATATTAATTGTATCAATTCTCAATCAATCAATTCCATCAAGTTCATTTAAAATATCTAGAGTATAAATTTGGTAGCCTGAAAACATATGAGTTCCATATTGATCCTGTGAAATAATGTTTGGTAATTTTCTTAATTCTTCTTTTATTTTTAATTGACTGTGTGGTAATGAAATATCATAATATTTTTCAAAATTTGATATAAGATTTCATCTTGAATGCATAATAAATAAATAACCGTGGCATTGAATCTCAATTTCTAAACCAGTTTGCTTATTATTAATTATTTCTTTTAATTCATATTTTGGTATTTCTCTTGAAAGAGTGACACAATTAAAATTATTTTCAGCAAAAAAAGGAAATTGAAAATATGATGTTACTAATGTTTCAGGATTATATCTTAATTTTAGGTTTAAATTTAATTCATTATTTATTTGTGGAATTGAATAATCAGAAAAAATTATTTCATCAATTGACAATTTTGACAATTCAGTCAATAATTCTGATAAAGATTTCAAATCATTTTCAAAAATGAAACTATTAATCTTAACAAAAACTTTTGTTTTATTTTTAACTAAGATAATTTTTTTTAACTCCTCAATACTATAAGAATAAGAATTTCTTAAAGAAAAATTATTTAAACCTATAATTATTGCGTCAATATTCATATTTATACAATCTATTGCATGGTTATAGTTAAATGGCTCAACAACTAGTTTCATTTTATACCTCCAACCATAATTCCATCATCTATATCAAAATATTTAAATTTTAGATCTTTCATTGTTAATAAATATTGTTTGAATTCATCTACTGAATCAATAATTTTTTGTTGATTAGTTGTCCTATTTTTTAAATTTCTTAATGACAATAATTTTATATTATCAACAAAGAATATAGTGTCATTGTTTGCAAATTTTAATAAATGATTAAATAATTTAATTTGATTTCTTTTTGGACCATCTATAATTATTAAATTATATTTTTTTGTTGTATTAAATAAGTAACAATCTTCATTTATGAAAGTTATATTTTTATAATCACTTAATATTTCTTTTGCTATCTTAGTTTTATCTTCATTTTTTTCTATAGAATCAATTTTGACACATGGGAATCTATTTACAATGCGATAAGCACCATAACCAACTCCCCCACCTATTTCTAAGATATTTGCAATATTATTTTTCTCTATTATTAAAAATAAAAAGCTCATTGTTTCATCTCTTAATGATGCAACATGATATTCTTCATTATATTTTTTTAATATATCATCAATATTATTCATAAAAAAAGTATACTACATATAGTATACTTTCTTAAATTAATATTTATTTCTTTTCTTAGCAGCTTCTTTTTCTTTTTCCATTCTACGAAGACCAGGTCTTAAATAGAATATATGTTTTCTAAAATCTCTTCTAGTTTCATTAGAAATTCTTTTAAATCTCTTAATTGCTTGTTCTAAATCATTTTCAACAATAATAGTTTTTGACATATTTCTCACCCCCCTTCATAAATAATATGTTATTATTATAACATTTTACTGATTTATTTTAATTTTATCCATTTCTTTTTTTAAATCAATTCTGACAAATATTGGAGATGCATCTCCACAAACAATATTGCTTATTGATTTTTTATTGAACAAGTCATTATAACTTAATTCATTAATTTTAATATTTGTTTGATTCATAACAGAAGTGATTGAATCTATAATAATAGGTTGCAATCAGAAAGAAGTTGATTCAATAATTTTAAATAGAATATACATTAAATCATTGATAGATTCTAAATCATTATTTTTGAATAATTCTCATGGTTTTGTATCCTCAATTAATTTATTTGCAATGTTAATAATATCTTGAATTTCATACAATAATTCTTGAATTTGTAAATTATCTGCTAATTTATAACATTTTTGATTAATGTGATCTAACTGATTTAAAATAGTAATAAATTTGTTATTATCATTAAAATTAGGAATAGTGTTATTGCAATATTTTTTTAACATTCCTAAACTTCTAGAAATTAAATTTCCGTAATTATTTGCTAAATCTCCATTGTATGTACCAATCATAGTTTCTAAACTAAAAACATTATCAGAAGAGATATTCATATCTTTTAAAAAATAATATCTTATGATTTCACGATTGTATTCATCTAATAAATTGTTAGGGTCAATCACATTACCTAGGGATTTAGACATTTTCCCTTCAGGTGTAATAATTCAACCATGAGAAATTATTTTTGTTGGTAATGGTAAATTTAATACATGTAAAAAGATAGGTCAATATATACAATGGAAACGTGTAATTTCCTTTGCAATTAAATGAATTTTTTCAGATTCATCATTATTTCAAAATTCTTGAAAATAACTATCATCATCAGTGCCATAACCCAAACCTGTTATATAATTCATTAATGCATCCATTCAAACATAAATAACATGGTTTTTATTTTCATTGATTGTTATCCCTCATGAAAATGAAGTTCTTGAAATAGATAAATCTGTTAATTTATCATTCAAAAAATTATTTAATAATTCATTAGTTCTAGATTCAGGAATAATTAAATTAGTTGCAGTTAATGTTTTTTTAATTCATTCTTGAAATTCACTCATTTTAAAAAAATAAGATTCTTCATTTATTTCTACTAATTTGTGGCCATGTTGGCAAACAAAAAAATCCTCTTTTTTAATAGCTTCTTTAATTGTATAATTTTCTTCACAAGAAACACAATATAAACCTTTTCA
>CASEPW010000031.1 GCA_949289925.1 uncultured Mycoplasmataceae bacterium | reverse complement strand
CTAATAATTATAGTTATAAAAGTGTTAAATTTTATCTTTCCAAAGAATCCTATGAAAGTGTTAAATTTTAACTTTCCAATGATAATATTTTGCAAATATTTTACAAAAAAATATATTTTATGTAATAATAATATCATAAATAAGGAGGACTACTATGGTAAGTTATGAAGAAGTTATTCAATTATTAGAAGAATTAAATTTATCAAAATCTGAAGAAAATATAAAATGAGCATATAACACATTATTAAAAGAAATAAAAACTCAAGTTAAAATCTGAACATATGAAAAAGAATATGATGAAGATTTTTGAGAAAGTTATGACGAATGTTGTTGTGAAGATTGTGATTGCGATGATGATGATTCATGTTGCGACGGAAATTGTTGTTGTGAATAATTAACATCTATTCTTCAAAATTAAAGGAGATTTTATCAATAATGATAAGGTCTCCTTTTTTTGCACCTGCTAATTTTAAATTTGATTCTAAATTAACAGTTTGCATTTTTTGATTAAATCTAACCATATTATCTTGTGTATTTAATGGAATTTTGTGAGATCAATAATTTAAAAATTCACATTTAACAACAAATACATTTGGCTCAGGTGTATTAATATTTAATGTTTTATCTAATTGTTGTTGTTTTGTTTTGTAATAATCCTTATCAATGATTTTTACTTTTTTCTCAATAATAGTATTTTCATTATTTTTTTTAAGTTCATTAAATGCAAGTTGAACAATTTCTTCTAAACTTTCATCTTCTTTTGCTGATATAGCTATAACTTTTTTATTTTTTATATATTTTTTTATTATTTCAAAATTTTCTTTTGCTCCATCTGTGTCCATTTTATTACAAACTATAATAGTAGGTTTAGACATTAAATCAATATTATATTTTTTTAATTCATTGTTTATAATTTCATATGCATTAATTACATTTTCATTATTAATTGGGTCCATTGAAATTATGTGAATTATAACTTTTGTTCTTTCGATATGTTTTAAAAAATCATGTCCTAATCCTAATCCCTCACTAGCTCCTTCTATTAACCCAGGAATATCAGCAAAAATAATTTTTTTGTTTTCTCTATAAATTGTTCCCAAATTTGGAATTAATGTTGTAAACTCATAATCAGCAATTTTAGGTTTTGCTGCAGAAATTTTTGATAAAAATGTTGATTTCCCAGCATTTGGTAATCCAACTAAACCCACATCAGCAATATATTTTAAAGTAAAAATAACTTTTTTATATTCACCTATATCTCCAAGTTCATACAATGTAGGTGCTTTATTCATATTAGATTTAAAATGGTAGTTACCATGTCCACCTTCACCACCTCTACAAATTATAAATTCTTGTTTATCTTCTTTAATGTCAATTAATATTTAATTTGTTTTTTCATCAATCACAACTGTACCGATAGGAACTTTAATATAAGTGTCATTACCACTTTTTCCTTGCATTGTTTTAATATCACCTTTTTCACCATTTTCTGCTTTAATTGATTTTAAATATTTAAGATTTTGTAATGAATTTTCATTATGATCACCAATTAAAATGATATTTCCACCATTTCCACCATTTCCACCTGCAGGACCACCTAAAGGGACATGTGCCTCACGTCTTCACGCTACTATTCCATCTCCTCCATTACCTGCTTTTAATTCAACTATACATTTGTCAACAAAAGCCATATATTATATTTTACTTATTAAATCTAATAATTTAATAAAAAAACAAAGTAAAATATATATTATGAAAATAAATAACGAATTAAATTATCAATTTGATTTTGATTTAAATAAGATATTTAAAAAAATATTAAATCTTACTATTAAAGAAACAAATAAACAACCAAAAGAATTTTTTGTTAATTTTGTTAATGAAAAAGAAATTAAAGATATAAATAAAAAATATCGCCAAAAAAATAGTGTAACTGATGTTATATCTTTTAGATTTGATGATAATGGAATGTATAATCCTATTCAAGGAGAAATGTATATTTGTATTGAACAAGCAATAAAACAAGCCAATGAATATAACCACTCTGTGATAAGAGAAGTGTGCTTTTTATTTTTACATGGTTTATTACATCTTTTAGGTTATGATCACATTAATAAAGATGAAGAAAAAATAATGTTTGAACTACAAGAAAAAATTTTAAATAAATTGAATATTAATCGTTAAAAATGAATTTTAAATTATTACCTATGTAATAGTTATTTGAATCTATATCATGTCCAACATATCCAATTGTTATTAATTCTTTTAATTCATTTTCATTAAAATAAATTGCATTCTTTAATTCTTGCATATTTACATTTTGATTTTTATTAATATAGATTAGAATTTTAATATGATTTTTATTTAATCATTTTTCATTGTTTTTAAAATAATTATTTATTTTTCTATTAGTATTAACTTTTTTAAAATCTAATAAAAATTGTATTATTTGATAAATTAATAAATCTGCTGATGCAAATGCTAAACAAATTCAAATAGCATAATTTTTATATTCTGGAGTGATTGGGCTATCTTTTAGTGAAACACTAGCATGCATAAACATCGAATTTAATGTTGGAACATAATAGATTATGCACAATAAAATTGTTCCTAAAATAAATGAACCAATAATAAAATAATTAGAAAATAATTCTTTATTAAATAATATGCTTTTATCTGAATGACAATTAAAAGAATGGAATAATCTACAGAATGATAATGTTATAAAAGTCATTGAACATGCTTGATCATAAGCTAAATTCGGATTTAAATTAGAATTAAAATAACTAAATAAGAAACAAGATAAACAAATTATTGTAATTAATATAGCATCTCTTGCAACTTTTTTGATGAAATTTTTGGTTATAAAAAATTCATCAGCTTTACGAGGTTTTTCATAAATAACATCTTTTTTATATGATTCTAAACCTAATGATATTGCTGGTCATGAATCAGTTAATAAATTTAAGAATAATAATTGGATAGCAGCAAAAGGAACATATTCTATCTTTAAGACTAAACCAAATATCATCAATATTACAGAAATGAAAATAGTTGCTAAATTGCCTACTAATAAAAATTTAACTGCACTTTTAATGTTATTATAAATATTTCTTCCTGATTTAACTGCACTAATAATAGTTGCAAAATTATCATCAGTTAGAATGATAGACGCAGCATCTTTTGAAACTTCTGTTCCTGTAATACCCATTGCAACACCAATATTTGCTTCTTTTAATGCAGGAGCATCATTAACACCATCGCCAGTCATAGAAACAATCATATTTTGTTTTTGTCATGCTCTAACTATTTTTATTTTATCCTCAGGACTTACTCTTGCATAAACAGAATATTTTGCAACATTTATAGCTAATTCTTCATCACTCATTTCTTTTAATTCTTTACCAGATAATGATAAATCACCTTCATTAAAAATACCTATTTGTTTACCAATGGCTACAGCAGTTTCACGGTGATCACCTGTAATCATAATTGGTCTAATACCACCTATTTTACATTCTTTTATAGCTTCAATAGTTTCTATTCTTGGTGGATCAATCATTGTCATTAAACCAATGAAAGTTAATCCTTCTTCATCTTCAAAATTTAATGATTCCTTATTCATGTTTTTGAATGCAAAACATAAAACTCTTTTACCTTCACTAGCAAATTTTTTATTCATTTCATTTATTTTTTTCAAATCAATATTATTTATTTTTCTAACTTCATTATCAATAACAATATTTACAACTTTATCTAAAACTTTATCGATTGCTCCTTTAGTAATCATAATTTTTTCTTTATTACAATTAACCAATGTAGACATCATCATTCTTTCACTATCAAATGGTAATTCTGAAATTCTTTTATATTTTTTTCTTAATTCTTCTGCATCGTTGTTTTTATTATTATAATATTCAACTAAACAAATTTCAGTAGGATCACCTATCATTATTCCATCTTTAGATTTTGCATCTGAACATAATACAGCCATTTCAGGTAAATTTAAGAATGATTCATTAAAAGTAAAATCATCAGTTTCATTAAACAATTTATTATTTGTATATAAACCTTTAACTGTCATTTTATTTTGTGTTAATGTTCCAGTTTTATCAGAACAAATAACTGACACAGAACCTAAACCTTCAACAGCTTTTAATTCCTTAACAATAGCATTTTCTTTTGCCATTTTTTTAGTAGAAAGTGTTAAAACAATGGTAACAATTGAACTTAATGCTTCAGGTATAACAGCAACCGCTAATGCAACTGCAAAATTTAAAGAATCTCCAAATATGATAACTCAATTACCATTTTCATTCATTCCAGGAATTATT
This sequence comes from uncultured Mycoplasmataceae bacterium, assembly GCA_949289925.1. GTDB lineage: Bacteria > Bacillota_I > Bacilli_A > Mycoplasmatales > Mycoplasmoidaceae > Mycoplasma_L. The sequence goes on along the minus strand of CASEPW010000031.1, from coordinate 5,357 downwards.
CCAATTTTAATAATGTTAACAATAAATAAAATTAGACAAACAATTAAAACAATATACATTAAGAACTTTGCTAAACGGTCTAAATTTATTTGTAAAGGAGTTTTTTTATCTTTTGTTTCATTTAATAATTTATTAATTTTACCAATTTCAGTGTTTTCACCAACAGCAGTAACAATTGCTTTTGCTCTACCATAAACTACAAGACATCCAGAAAAGACACAATTTAATTTATCACCTATACCAATCTTTTCATCATTTATAATATCTGTGTTTTTTAATATTGCTTCTGACTCACCTGTTAACGAACTTTCATTTACTTTTAAACTGGCTACTTCAAATAATCTTGCATCAGCAGGAATTAAATCACCAGCTTCAATGATAATAATATCACCAACTACTAATTCACTACTATCAATTACTAATGTTTCTCCATTTCTTATTACTTTTGCTTTTGGAGCTGAAAGTTTTTTTAAACTTTCTAATGATTTTTGAGATTTAACTGATTGAACTGTACCTAAAATTGCATTGATAAGCGTAACACCAACAATAAGCACAAAATTTTCTCATCCCTCAAATGTTAAAAGCATTGATCCTGGTTTTTCATAATCTGGTTGTGGAATAATAGAAACAATTAAAGAGATAACTGAAGAAATTAGTAAAACAATCATTAAAATATCTTTATATTGTTCAAAAAAGAAATGTCATCATTTCTTTTTTTTCTTTTCAAATAATTTATTTGAACCATAGATTTTTCTATTATTATCAACTTGTTTTTCTGACAAACCATTAATTGATGTTGAAAGTTCATTAAAAATATTATCAACTAATTTTGTATGCATAAATAAGAACCTTTCTAACCAATAATAACCTCAAAGTTTGCATAAATATTCTTTGATGGTTTTTCTCTAATTGATAAATTGAACCTTTCTCAATCAACTTCGTTATATAATAATTCTCATTTTTTATTAATTGAATCAGATGATAACATTAATTTTTTAGCTAAGTCTTCCAAAGTTAAATCATTAATCATGCCTTTAATAAATTCATATAATTTTTCTTCGTTAAGTCTAAGTTTAGAATATAAAGAATTAACTTTTGGAGAAAAAGAATGATTACAATCTTTACATTTATATACCTTATTTTCTTCAGACATAATTTCTAATTTATTAGAACCACATTTAATACAACTATCTACATAATGTGCAGGATCGTAGATAGAATCAAATATTTTCTTTGAAATATTATCAATATCTATATTCTTGTTATTAAAATTATCTACTAAATTTTTTTTACTCATAATATTTATTATATATGATAAAATAAATATATGCGTATTAAATTTCAACCATTAAAACCTATTTCAAAAATTAATATAACAAATGATATTCAAGAGTTTGATATTCCATATCTATTATTTTTACACACTATTGATTTAGATGAACCACCAGTTGTTGATTATATCCAATCTTATACTGATAATTGTAGATATGATTTACATATTACAAAAGCATGATTACCTCATGTTGATCAAAATATGAAGGTACAAAAAGGTCATTTTTGTTTTATTGAAATGAAAACATGATTTGAAATACCGTTTAATTTCATTTTATTTGATGACAATTATGCGAATTATTGAGATAGAGATTCTGATATTTACACTATCAAACCTAGAATTATTGTTGCAGGTAATCAAGAAAGACATTTAGCAATTGCTGCATTTAGATCTATTGCTAGTTCTTTCTTAAGAAAAATTGCTGATAGAATACCTGAAAAATGCAATTTAACTATCATAAAAAAATATGATAAGTTTGTAATTGGATTTAAGTTAACTAAAGATACTGAAAAAGCAATTGACTTTGTTATTGAAAATTTTGCCAATGCTATCTATGAAATAGTTAAAGCTACAGAATATTATGGTTATTATGAATTGCCTGAAATTGATTATAAAGTTCCAGTTAACATGGCACAACAATATCATTTAAAAAAACAAAGAAAATTCTTGCAAAGAAATAAACGTATGAAAATTGAAAAATAATATTAATTTAATGCATAAATAAATGTTATGAAAAATATTTTTATCAATGTTAATTATTTATATAAAAAAAGTTAGTAAATTAGCAAAAATAAGTATATCTCTTTTTACAACATTATCATTAGTTGGGATTGTTGCATCTACTATTGTTTCATGTAGTTCTGGCAACAACCATAGTTAGCAAGATAAATATTAATCAGATGAAAATTTAAATTATAAAATTCTATTCTAATTGGTTTGACAGATATGGCTAAACAACACATAAAAGATAATGAAACCATCACTATTACAGATAATATAACTTCTATAGGTGAATTTGCTTTTAAAAATTGTCAGGTTTAACTAACATAACTATACCTGAAAATATTACAACTATAGAAAATGGTGCTTTTTATGATTGTAGTAACTTAAAAAATGTTGTTTTTTTAAATAATTTAACCTACATTGGCATTAAATCATTTTTGGATGTTCTTTGTCTAAAATAGATTTGTCTAATACAAAAGTAAAAGTGATTGATGAAGGTGCGTTTTATGATGTGACTACAGTTATAGAAATTAAACTACCAAATACTTTAGAAGTTATAAATACTGATGCATTTTGTCATAATGCTATAACTTTAATAGAAATACCATATTCAGTCATAGAAATAAATGGTAGTTTTACATGATGTAATTTATTAGAAACTGTTATTTTTAAACAAAATCCTGATAATCCACGTGATGAAAGATTAAAGAAAATTAATAATGCATTTAAAGAATGTTATAGTTTAATAGATATTCATTGTGAAATTTATAATGACAATTCATTACCTAGTTTAGTTGTAAAAATGGAAAATGCTTTTTATGAATGTAGATCATTAAAAAAATTAGATTTATTTGATTTAAGATATATGGAGAAATTAATTGATTATGCTTTTTGGAAATGTCAAGAATTGAGTGATATTATATTACCTCAAAATTTAAAAATTATAAGTGTAGGTTGTTTTGCTGAAACAATGATTACAAATTTAGAATTAATAGAAACAAAGCTTAAAAAGTAGATTATCATGCCTTTTGAATAGTCGTATTAGAAAAATTATATTTCCAAAATTACTTAAATCTCTTGGTAATAATGTCTTTGAATCTAATGCTAATTGATCTACTCAAATTAATGAAATAGTTTTACCAGATAGTGGAGTTGATTGAGAAGCTAATAGAATTAATGGATGAGGTAAAGGTGTTACCTGACTTGAAAACAAAGATTTAACACCTACAATTATTAAAGGCGAAACATATACATATAAAAATACTACTAATTTTAAATGATTTTTAATAGATACAATAATAACACTTATAAAACTATTTAAATTTTAATTTTATATATTCCATACATTTATTAGCTGTAGCATAACATGTAGTTATATTAAAACCATTAGTTCTTGGATTTAAATCTATAACTTCACCTATAAAAAATAAGTTTTTTACTTTTTTAGTTTCGTATGAATTAGGATCTAATTCTTTTAAATCTATACCACCACCTGTATTGATGGCAAAATCTATATTTTCAGTTTGTTTGATTTCCATGGAGAAATTAGTCAATTTATCAATAATAACTTTTTTATTATTTTTACTTATATTTTTTAAATCAGTATTTTTATCTACATCATATAATAATCATTTTAATATTTCTCTATTTACTTCTTTAAAGCATTGATTTAAATAATGTTTAGTTGATAATTCATTTATTACATTATCATAATTAAAAAAGAAATTTTTAGTCTAACACTTTCTTTATTTTGCAATGATTTAGTGACATAACCAGATATTCTTCTTATAACCGGGCCACCAATTCCATAATGTGTAAACATAATTGATCCAGACTCTGCATATATTTCTTTTTTATTAACATATACTTTAACTAATACATCATCTAATGTTACTCCTTGTAATTCTTTAGGGATTTTATAATGTAGACCTACTCCGATTGGATATATATTTTTGATTTTTATATCAAATTTTTTTGCAATTTCATATCCAAACCCTGTTGAACCTGTTACTTTATAACTCATTCCACCAGTAGCAATAATTATTTTTTTTGAAAAATATACATTTTTATTTGTTTTAACTTGAAATATTTCATTTTCCTTAATAATATCTATAACATTTTCATTTAAATTAATTTTTAGGTTTTTATTCTTTTTTAATAAATTATATATTTTTTTACGAAATGAAGAATTTGAATCTGTTAAATAAACACGGTTAGCTTCTTTATAATAATAACCAACTTTTAATTGATTTAATAAATCTAGTATTTGAACACAATTATATTTTGATATTGCTGGATATAAAAATTTATTTGAATCTATAAGATTTTTTAGAAAATCATTTGGTTCACTAGTATTTGTAATGTTACTTTTCCCTTTCCCAGTAATCATGAACTTATTTAAAATATTATCATTTTTATCAATAATTAATGTATTAAGATTTTCTACATTTAGTGCAGCAAAAACTCCACTTACCCCAGCTCCAACAATAATAATTTCATATATGTTATTCATTAAATTTGATCGCTTTCTATTTCAATAACACTACTTTCCTTTTTATTCTTATAATTAGAATATTTGTTTATTTCATTAATATATTTAGCGTTTTCTTTTTCATTTCTTATTAAATCACTAATAAATTCTTCTCCATATATTGTGTTTATAAATATTTTTTTAATTATGAAATTAACAGGAAAGAAAACTACTGGATATGAAACTAGCACTAATATAATTCTTACAATTATTTGTCAATTAAATTTATTATCATCACCATATAGTAAACCACTAATAATAATTGTAAAAAAAACAAAGAAAGAAGAAACAACAAAAGCTAATGATGAAAATTTTATTTTTTTCAAAAAAATTAACAACATTGTTAACAAAATACTAATTAACAATATTCCAAATAAAATTAAAAAAATATAGCCATTAACAATAGGTGCTCCTTTATAAATACCAAATCCTGTTGATGTTTTACCATCTACAATAATTTCACCTCATTTTTTTCCATTTGTTGCAACTAATCAATTAAGTTTTGATAAATTTATTTCACCAAAAAATAAGAACACAAATAAACATAGCAAAAACATTATTGCAATTATAATTCATGTTAGATAATTTTTATATATACTTATATCAATTTTTTTATTCATAAAGATATTTTAATATTTTTTTAACAAACTTTGTATTAAATATATTTTTTATATCTTTGGAAAGATAAAATTTAACACTTTTATAACTATAATTACTAGTCATAAAGGAGTTATATGTCAAAATTTAAAAACAAAAGAATCCATCAATGTG
>CASEPW010000030.1 GCA_949289925.1 uncultured Mycoplasmataceae bacterium | reverse complement strand
TGATGTATATCAATATGAAAATGATTATGTAAATGATTTAGGATATTTACCATTAAATAAATTATTGTTAATTGATAATTTTAGTGACTTCACTAACAATAACAACAATATTGCTTTTGATATTTATTATTCAAAAACAAAAGATGGAACATATAAAAAAGTTAAAGAAGAATTATATTTAGAAAGTAGTGGAATTAATGTTAGTTTAGCTGATATTGGTGAAACAAGTTATGATGGTTATTATTATTTTGAATATTATCCTTATGGATTATATAGTCAAAAACAAAATTCAAAAAAATTTGAAATCCAAATTGTTAATACAAAATCATTACCAGTTGATTATGAAGGATTATATTCTCAATCAAATAAAAACACTAATTATTATGTCAATAGTGCTAGTTGATACGATAATAAGATTGCATTAAAGTTTAGATTAAACAATATGTTATATATTCAAAACCCGATTAATTTGGAATTAAAATATATTAATTTTGATAGTGGTAAAATATCTACTTTAGATACAAAAACATTGACCAAAGGAACATCATCTTATGCTGAAGAAAAATGAGCTATTGATAAACCAAATGTAAACAACCATGGAATTTATTGAGTTGAATACACAACTACTGCTAATAATAATTTATATAAATTCTTTTCTAACTTCTATTTTCATTTTACAAAAAATGATGTTGATAATTTTAATATTAGTAGATGAGCATATTTATCAAATTTAATAAAATAGTAAAAATTCTTGTTATGTTATTTAATGTTATAATGTTTATGTCTAGGTTTTAAATCTAAATTACATAAAAAACCACATAATATGTCATTTTTTAATAGTGCACTTAATAAAAATATTTAAGGAGAAATAATGGCAAAAGATAAAAATGAAACTTCTACTTTTAAATATGATTTTAAAAATAGAGAAATAAAACAAGTTGATGTCATAAAAAGAAATGATCAATTAGCAATATACAAAATTACCTTTGGAGAAGAAATGACAAAAGAAGATAAAATAGCAAAATTGTTTTCTAGGCTTGAAGAAAAATTAGATAAACGTTTTGATGCTATTGATAAACGTTTTGAAGCTATTGATAAACGTTTTGATAAGTTAGAAACAAAAATTGATAATTTAACTGATGCTGTCGTTGAACTTCAAAGTGAAGCTAAGAATCATGGTTGAAACATCAAAAAGGAAATTAAAAATCTATAAAGGAAAAAGTTGTTTATACAATAACATTAGGAGAAGAAATGAAAAAAGTGGATAAAATGGATTTAATATTGGAAGAACTTAAAGAGATTAAATCTGATGTCAATGAATTAAAATCTGATGTAAAACAACTTAAATCTGATGTAAAACAACTAAAAACAGAAGCTATTAATCATGGCTGAGATATAAAATAATTTGTAATAACACCTCATTAATCTATTTCAAAAATGAATTTTCACATTATATGCTTTAATTATTAATCTTTATTTTATTTAAAATATAATTCAGCATGTGCTCATTATAACTAATAATTATAGTTATAAAAGTGTTAAATTTTATCTTTCCAATAACAACAAATGGGTAAGGAAGTTGAACAAATTATTAAGGAATTAAATCTTGATGAAATAAAAACAAAAAAATTTATTAATGATTGTTTTAAAACAGGTGAATTAAAAACAATAGTAGAAATATCGATGAGATACTACCAAAGGTATCAAGATTTAATAAAAATAATGATGGAAATAATAGATATGAAATTAAATTAAAAGTTATTGAAAAATTACAACATTATTTGATAAATTCTTTTGGTAATATAGTATTAATTATTTTAATACTACACATGAACATACCATTTCTTATTGACAATATTACTTTTTAATGATTAATAAAAATTAATAAATAAACTAGATAATAGATATATTTGATTCTAAAATTCCAATTGATAGCAATTGCTCTTTTATTTTTTGGGAATGACATTTATATTGCACAACTTTTTTTGTATCTTTTTTTAAAATTGCAAATAGAAATTCTTCTAATGTTAAATAAACTTGATTACTATATATAGGCGTTGTTTCAATTCACTCAATAACATTTTCTCCAAATTCAAGAGTTAATGGTTGATCAGGATCAATAACAATACCATTAAATATCTCTTCTTTTATATTTGGATAATATTCAATATTTAATAAATTATCATCTGTTAATTGGATATGATTAAAATTAACTTTAATATAACTTAAATTAGCACAATCTGATACAAAATTAATACCAATATGTTGTAGTGATGATGGAAGAGAAATATAGTTAATATTTGAACCCGCAAATGCTTCATATTCAATTGATGTAACACTTTCAGGAATAATGATTTTTTGTAAACCATTAGATAATATTCCGCCAAAAGAATTAATTCCAATTGATTTAATATTGCTATTAAAAATAAAATTTTCAAGTGATGAATCAGAAAATAAACCAGGTGGAACATTATTCATTTTTAAAGGATAATGTATTAAGTTTCTAATACTAGTACATGATGCAAAGTTATTTTTTCCTAACATCACATAATCACTTAGATATATATCACCAATATTTGGATTTGGCAATTGATTAATTGGATAGAATTTATTCAATGAATTACAATTTTCAAAAGCAGATTCTCCAATACTTATTAAACCTGGTTCTGGAATTTTTGATGTTAAAGAAAAATCACCAACATCACTTATATTGACACCATAATAAATAAATTCTTTTAATTTTATGCAGTTATTAAATGCACCATTACCAATAACTATTCTTTTACATTGTGATAAATCAACAGAAGTTAATCTAGAGTTTTTGAAAGATTGGAGATTTAATGCTTTTAATGTTGGTGAAAAAACAAAATTATTAAGTGAAGTAGTATTCATGAAAGCTTGTGCACCAATATGTTCAACTTTTTTTGGCATTGTAGCATTAGTTAATTTTACACAATCTCTAAATGCATAGTTCTCAATATTAAATAATTTATCACTAGTAATTGTAATTTCTTTTAAGTTTGGACAATTATAAAATGATTTTTTATCTAGATATTCAAAATTAGGTGCATCAATATTTACATCTGTTAATGTTGTTCATTCTTGAAAAATTCCTGTTCATTCATATGGGTCAAGATCACTAGGCAACCCCATAGTATTCTTGTTTTCACTCGATGCAACATTTTTTGCATTAGATTTAAAACCTGTTAATTTATTTGATTGAATATTTAATTTAGAGTATTTATTAAAAAGCGAACGGTTGATTGAACCAACTGTTAATGTATTGTATATATTATTATTTATTGAAGTTGCATCAGTTGGATCAATATTACTAAAAGTCATATTATCATCATTTAAATATAATGTTTGTATTATTGGTAAAACTTTGCTATCTAATTCATATGAAAATATTTCAATATTATTATTAAATAATCTTAATGTGTTGTTACTAGATTTTAGATTATTTGAATTTATTATATTAGTTTGATTATTTATTTGATTTTCATTTAAATATATTTGATAGTTGTTATTTTGTAATTCATTAAAATTACTAATTTCTAAACAAAATGTATTATGTGTATCGTTAATTGTATCTGCTATGATAGTTCTAGGTGAATTGATGTCATAATTTATAACTACACTTGTTTGAGTAATGTTAAAATTAATTTCTTTAAAAATATTTGTGTCATATTTTGCTATTATTTTACAAGTATAATCACCAGAACTAGAAATGTTGATGAAAAAAACATTATTATTTAAAATTTCATTTCCACTATTTGTTTTTTTAATTCATACAATATCATAATAATTTAAAAACTCATTTTGATTAGATATTTCAGCTTGTGTAATATTTAAATTAGATTTAATAGGTTGATTATTAATTACAACACCATTATTATCATTAATAACATTTAACTTTGTTAAATCTACAATATTACCCATTGTCAAGGTAATATTTTGATTATTATGTTCAAAACTATTAACACCCAAATTATCAATTATTTTATATGTATAATTACCACTTCCAATTTCATAACTAATATCAAATGTTACACTATTGTTTATTACATCAATATTTAGTGATACTAAATTAGATATATCATTATTATCTTTAAAAATTTTTATTGAATAACGATTGTTAGTAAAAAAAGCTGTTGGCAAATTTGAAATAATACATTTGATATTATGATGATTATAATCAAAAGTATTAATATTATCTTTAGTGGTAAAAGCAATTGGAATATTATTTCATATAATGTTTGAAGGGTTTATGATTTCTCAATCGATTTTTTTATTAATAATAAAATCACCATTAGCCATTAGTTGATTATTAGCATTGTTAATAATTTTTCATCCATATTTCCCTGAACTATTAATAGTATAATAGCTAGATGTAGATTGCTCAATACTATCTTTGAATCATTTAATACTATATTGTTCTTGTGGTATTTCATTTGGAATATTATTTAATGTTGCATTAATTGAAGTAATTTGATCAGTTAAATTTTCATTAGAAAGATTTAGTGTGATGTTTTGTAATGAATCTAATAATTTAAAATTAAATGCATTAAAAGAAATCAATTCATTATTCGTTGGCGTGTAAATAATTTTGGCACTATAAATGCCACTTTGACTACATTTTATAGTTCCACTATTTTTACTATCAATAATTTCAATATTGTCTTTATATCATCTTAACTCAACTTTATCTTGATATAAATCATGAAGTTTTTTATAATTAATGACATTTATATTTTTTGTATAACCATTTAAATAAGTTATACTTG
>CASEPW010000029.1 GCA_949289925.1 uncultured Mycoplasmataceae bacterium | reverse complement strand
TATATTAGTTTGATTATTTATTCGATTTTCATTTAAATATATCTGATAATTTTTATTTTGTAATTCATTAAAATTACTAATTTCTAAACTAAAAGTATTATGTGTATCATTAATTGTATTTGCTATGATTGTTCTAGGTGAATTAATATCATAATTTATAATTGCACTTGTTTGAGTAATAGTAAAATTAATTTCTCTAAAAATATTTGTGTCATATTTTGCTATTATCTTACAAATATAATCACCAGAATTTGCAATGTTAATGAAAAAAACATTATTATTTAAAATCTCATTTCCATTACTTGATTTTTGAATTCATACAATATCATAATAATTTAAAAATTCATCTTGATTAGATATTTCAGCTTGTGTAATATTTAAATTAGATTCAATAGGCTGATTATTAATTACAACACCATTATTATCATTAATAACATTTAACTTTGTTAAATCTACAATACTACCCATTAGTAAAACAATGCTTTGATTATTAGGTTCAAAACTATTAACACCTAAATTATCAATTATTTTGTATGTATAATTACCTCTTCCAATTTCATAACTAATATTAAATGTTACACTATTGCTTATGGCATCAATATTTAGTGATACTAGATTAGATATATCATTTTTATCTTTAAAAATTTTTATTGAATAACGATTACTAGTAAAAAAAGCTGTTGGTAAATTTGAAATAATACATTTGATATTGTGGTGATTATAATCAAAAGTATCAATGCTATTTTCAGTATTGAAAGTAATTGGAATATTATTTCATATAATGTTTGAAGGATTTATAATTTCTCAATCAATTTTCTTTTTAATAATAAAATCACCATTAGCTATTAGTTGATTATTAGCATTGTTAATAATTTTTCATCCATATTTTCCTGAACTATTAATAGTAAAAGAATTAGATGTTGATTGCTCAATGTTATCTTTGAATCATTTAATACTATATTGTTCTTGTGGTATTTGGTTAGGGATGTTATTTAATGTTGCACTAATTGAAGTAATTTGATTTGTTAAACTTTCATTAGAAAGATTTAGTGTAATATTTTGTAATGAATCTAATAATTTAAAATCAAATGCATTAAAAGTAATTAATTCAGTATTGGTTGGAGTGTAAATAATTTTGGCACTATAAACACCACTTTGATTACAATTTATTGTCTCACTATTTTTAGCATCAACATTTTCAATATTGTCTTTATATCATCTTAACTCAACCTTATTTTGATATAAGTCATAAAGTTTTTTATAATTAATGATACTTATATTTTTTGTATATCCACTTAAATAAGTTATGTTAGATTGTTTCTTTCAATCACAGTATATATTTAAAGAATTTAGACTATTTTTAATATTTTCAAATTCACTATTTGTTTGATTATTATCATTAACTTTATTAGAAGAACAACTATTGATACCAATTAAAATTAGTGGAGTAGTGGAAATCAAACTTATCAAAAATAAAAAACTTTTTATTTTTTTCATCTTATACTTTTATTATATATTAATAATTTTTAGCAATTAATGATTTAAGCACAAATTGCTAACTAAATTATGTTAAATAGGAGATTAAAATGAACAACAAAAAACTATTTGTTAGATATGAAAGACAACTAGATAATTCATACGAATATATAAAAACTATATGTGATTCTGCATACAATGAAGATAAAAAATATATTGATGATGCAATAAAATATCTTAGTAAAAGATAAAAATGAAGAGATTAATATTATTTTGCACGAATAGCAAAGTCAATAAATTGTTTAATTATTGTACAAAAGACTTTAAAAATTCATTAATTGAATATGATTCTAATAATAATTGTTTTTATTTTTGTTCACACTTTATAAAATAAATGAAGAAATCAATTTTTTATATTCTATTATTGAATTTAATAAAAATTTAATTGATATTGTAAAAAAAATACTTAAAAACTCATATGAAAAAATAAAGGATATATCTGAAGAACCATTTGGACCGTTTGATGAAGAAACTATATATTCTGAAATTTATAGCTATGTAAACAAATGCAGTTATGACGGTAATGAACCAGAAAGTATTTTTGAGTTTGTTGGTCATATGTTTTATAAATATCTTTTGGGTCATAAAATGAGAAATGGTAATAAGAGATTATCATTATTATTTTTAATAAACTTATTAAGATATTTCGGTTACCATTTTTATTGATCAGAAGGTGAATTTAAAAATTTTAAGAATCATAAAGTAACAATTGAAAATTGAATTGAAAGGTTGTCAAATAAAGATGCTTCGGATTTTAATTGTAAAATAAATGAATTAATAGAATGAATTAAGAGTAATTGTGTTTTAGCTATTCAATTCAGATAAAAGTTTATCATTCGATTGAGCATTTAGATTCCATTATTTTATTGTGATGTTCAAAATTATTTATAAAATTACAATATGAATTATTGATTTCTTTAAGATATTTAAATTAATCAATAATGAATTTATCTTTAATTTCATAAAATTTATTAGAAAAATGCAATAATCAATTGTCTGCAAATGTAAAATAGCCTAAGTCAAATAATTTATGATGTAGTACACAAAGAGTTATTCCATTACTTGAAGTATATTTATTATGAAATTTAATATTCATATTACATATATCATATGGTATTATATGGGCTGCTTCTAAAAGTTCCCATTCACAACATCACAAACAAGGCAATGTTTATCTCTTGAAACAATATGTTGTCTAAAATTATGTTGATATTGTCTTGCCTTGATCTCAATAATTTTGTTTTCATAAAATTCTATATTATTTGATAATGAATCAATATTAAAATCAGAAATTTCTCTACATGTATAAAAATCTTTGTATTCAGGGATTAATTTTTTAATTTCATTTAAACTGATTTTAATAATATATTTTCATAATTCTTCTAGTTTATGTTTGTCATAATTAATTTCTATGTATAATTCATTATCTTTAGTATTAAATTCTCAGAAATTACAATTTAAATTTTTAGCTGGTTGTTGTTAATAATTGAGAAAACTGAATCAAAATCGAATTCAATAAATCATTTTTCCTTCAATTTTTGTCCTTTAACCATTTGGCAAAACATATAACTATTAATTAAAATTCTATAAAAATCCATAATAACATTGCTATAATTTTTTAAATTAATTTTTATTATTAAAAAGTTTGTCAATAGATAAGTTCGAAATTAATGAAAATACTAAACAACTTTATATGGATATTTTTGATTTTCAAAATAATTATTACTTTTTCCAGATGAACCACCTGGTGCATAATTTGTTAGTTTTTTTATAAATTCATTAATATCTTTATTTCACATAGAAATATATAACCAACTATAGTTGGGAATTATAAAATTATTTTTTATAGTTATCTTTCCAATAACAATAAATTGTAAGTATAAAAACACATATAATTAAAAATTCCTTGGCTTTATCCAAGGAATTTTAAAATGAAATATAAACTATATTAATTATGCAATTTCAACTTTTGCACCAGCTTCTTCAAATTTCTTTTTGATTTCAGCTGCTTCTTCTGGTTTGATGTTT
>CASEPW010000028.1 GCA_949289925.1 uncultured Mycoplasmataceae bacterium | reverse complement strand
TCTAGCAATAACTGTATCTTGAATAATTTTCTTATTGTCATCAACTTTTACATTTGCTTCTGCAATAATGTATTCATCATCTTGTGATGCTGTTAATCATTTAATTTCATCAGTAATAACACCATTTACAACTTTTCTATATGGAGTTAATAAGAAACCATGATCATCAATTTTTGCAAAAGAAGCTAAAGACATTACTAACCCAATATTCATACCTTCTGGTGTTTCAATTGGACATATTCTTCCATAATGAGAATAGTGAACATCACGGATATCTAGGTTAGGGTCTTCTCTTGAAATACCTCCAGGACCCATAGCTGAAATTCTTCTCTTATTAGTTAATTCAGCAAGAGGGTTTTGTTGATCAATGAATTGAGTTAATTGGTGAGAATTAAAGAAATCTTTTATAACCAATTGAAATGGTTTAGAATTAATCATTTGTCTTACAGTAGGTTTTTTCATTAATTCTTCTTCAGAATTTTCTTCGCCTTCTTCAATGTTTGCAGTGTTAGCACCATCAACAATTGTCAATTTTTCTTTAATAAACTTATCAATTTTTATCATTGCAGCATTAACTTTGCTTTTTAATAATTCATGAATTAACTTTAATCTCTTATTTCCTAAGTGATCAATATCATCAAATTCCCCAATATCACAAGATAAATTACATGTATATGAAATAATTGAAATAATATCAGGTAAAGATAATTGATTATATTTATCATCAGTACATACCCCAATAATATTAACAATAGATTCGTCATCTAAATTTTCATTATCTTTATATACTTTTACAAGTTCATAATTTAATGTAAACTTATTTGAAAATAAAGTTTCTGATGGTAAATTTGCTAAATTAATTTTTTGAACAACGTCTAATTTATTTTCTCTTGATAATAACTTAAATTTATCAAATTGTTCTTTATTCATTAAAGTACCTTTAGGGAAAACTACTTTTCCTGAAGTATCTTTAACATCTTGAGCTAAGATTCTTTGATATAATCTTTCAGAAATTCTTAATTTACGGTTAATTTTATATCTACCTGCATCTGTTAAATCATAATATCTTTGGTGGCAGAAATGTAATCATAATAATGTTTGATAAGTAATGTGTTCTTCATCAATTTTAATATTGTTGTTATCAAATACTTTTTTTGAAATAGCCATTTTATTAACAATATCTTTTGCAGCTTTTTCAGTAATAATTGTGTTCATTAAAACATCCATGTTGTGTTTTAATTCAGGAGTATTTTTTGATGGATCATTTTCAATTTCTTGTTTTAATAATAAATATTTAAATAATGAAGTTTTTAATTTTTGTTCTAGTTTGTGCCCTTTTTTAAGAATTGAGTCTAAAGCTTCATCTTTATTTTCAAATTCATCTAATGCATCATAAATTGCATTAATATCTTTTTCCATTTCTTTTAATGAAAGAATAGAATCTGGAGTATAAATATCTACTAATTTAGATTTTTTAATAATTGCTTCACTTGCAAATATTCTATCAATTTCATTTGAACTCATACCAAAAGCTTTTAAGAATTCAACAACATTAATAGTTGCTGCAGATTCACCTGAAACATCTCTCATGATGAAATTCAATACTTCTTTAGATTTGTTGATGTTTGAAATAATTAATGTACCTTTTGATGGTAACACTTCACAAACATTGTCTTCAACAACTTTTTTTCTTGAACTATTTAATTTAATTTGAGATTTAGGTAAAGCATAAACACCAGGAGATCTAACAATTTGTGCAATAACTACTTTTTCAATACCATTAATAATGAAAGTTCCTTTTTTAGTCATTAATGGAATATTAGAGAAATAAATTCCATCATTAGTTAGTTTTTTAGGTTTTTTAACTTTTATTGTTTCACCTGTTTGATTATCAATTAAAACAATATCAACATATAATGGTTTATCATATGTTTTACCGTCATTTCATGCTTCTTCTTCAGTTCTTTTTGGTTCTCCTCAAGAAATACCATTAATTTTAATAGTATATCTATCATTAGCAGAATGAATTGGTGAAATAGTTTTGATTGCATTTTCCAATTCTTCATCTAAAAATTTTTGATAAGATCTCATTTGAACATCTAATAAATTAGGCGCAATAAAATTACCAATATCAATTTTTGAATAATCTCTTCTTACAACCTTATTAGAAATTTCAGTCATTTTGTATGATGATTTTGCCATGTTAATACTCCTTTTTATATTTATATGTATAAATATACATAATAATTATA
>CASEPW010000027.1 GCA_949289925.1 uncultured Mycoplasmataceae bacterium | reverse complement strand
TAATTCTAAAAAAATTAAAGATAAAAAATCTATCACAAAAAAAGATCTTTCTTCATCTAAAAAAACAACTAACAAAAAATCTGTTGTAGATAGAAAAAATATTACAAAAAAAGAAGAAGTTGCAAATAAAGTTGATAAAAATAAAAAAGCATCTGCACCTAAAAAAGAGATAGTTAATACAAAAGAACTAGTTAAAAAGTTAGATAAAAAAATTGAAGTTAAAGACGCTAAATCAAAAACAAAAAAAGTAAAAGAATTAGTTGATTCGAACGATAATATCAATGAAGAAAAAATCAAAATAGTAACTGAACTATCATTTAATGATAAATTTATTGAAGATGAAAATACTGTTAAATTTTCTTCAATGGAAATTGGAATTCTTGATTCATCTTCTAAAAATACAGCAAACCTTTTAGAAACACCAAATAAAATTCTAGCAAGATTAATACAAAATTGTAAACCAAAGAAAAAAGGTCAACCACGTCTATTAGAATATTCAAAAGTTGAATCAGCATTCTCTTATTTAGACTTAGAAGATGAACATATTGAAGAAATTTATCAAAAAATACAAGAAGCAGGTATTACACTTGTAGATAATACTTCAAGTTCACAAGTGGCAGAAAAATATGAATTTAATTCTGATGATTCTGATATTTATGATACTTTTAATTCATCATCATCTAGTGAAAAAGTTGAAGATGGGGTTAAATCTTTTTTGAGTAATTTAGGTTCATCAAAAATGCTAAAAGCATCTGAAGAAATAGAACTAGCTAAATGTTTACAATCAAAAGATGAAGAAATTAGAAGAAATGCAAAAAATCAATTCTTAACATCTAACTTAAGATTGGTTACATCAATTGCTAAAAAACATTTAAATCGTGGTTTAGATATTGAAGATTTGATTCAAGAAGGTTCTATTGGTTTAATGAAGGCTATTGATAAATATGATTGATCAAGAGGGAATAAATTTTCAACTTATGCAACATGATGAATAAGACAAGCAATTACAAGAGCTGTTGCTGACCAAGCAAGAACTATTCGTGTTCCAGTTCATATGGTAGAAACTATCAATAAATTGATTAAAACTGAAAGAGATTTAATTCAAGAATTAGGTAGAGATCCAACACTAGAAGAATTATCTGAAAGATTAGGAGGTGCATCTGCAGGATTCACTCCTAAAAAAATATCTGATATTAAAAAATTAAATGTTGATCCTGTTTCATTGGATAAAACAGTTGGTCATGATGAAGAATCACAATTTGCTGATTTTATTCAAGATGAAGATATGTTAACTCCAGAAGAATTTACTGATAAAGAATTAATTATGGAACATATTGATGAAATATTTAAAAAAGTGTTAACTCCAAAAGAAGAAGAAATCATTAGATCAAGATATGGATTACCACCATATAATAAACCAATGACTTTAGAAGAAGTTGGTCAAATTAATAATTTTACTAGAGAAAGAGCTAGACAAATTGAATCAAAGGCATTAAGAAAATTAAAACACCCATCAAAAAGTTCTAAATTAAGAGCTTTTATACCATCAAATAATGAGTAATAATAAAATCAGATCAATTTTAAATTTAATTTTAAAATCAGATGTTGTCATTGATGTAGGATGTGATCATTGTCTTTTAGCAATTGAATTATTAAAAAACAAAAAAGCAAACATAGTGATTAATGTTGATATAAATGATGAACCATTAGAATATGGCAAGAAAAATCTAATCAAACACAATTTGATAGAAAATACAATAAATATTGTAAATAATGGTTTAAATGGATTAGAAAAAAATGAAATTATAGTAAATTATATTAATAGAATAGATTATTGTGTTATTGCAGGAATGGGTAGTAATAATATTATAGATATAATGAATTCTAATTGTTTAGATATAAAAAATTTTATTTTACATACAACAAAGGATGAATATAAATTAAGAAATTATTTAATTTCAAATAATTTTAAAATTATTAATGAAACGTATGTTGAAGAAAATGAAATTTTTTATCCTATTTTTAATGTAAAAAAATCTGCAAATAAGATACATTATTCAAAAGAAGAATTATATTTTGGTAAAATAAATAATATATGTAATCTTTCAATTTATAAAAGCTATTTGCAAAACAAATTATTTTTTTTGCAAAATATAGTTGCAAAAAATGGAATTGATAAAATTAATGAAAATTTGAAAGAAGAGTATGAATTATTAATGAAAAGGATAGAAAATGAAATCAAGTAATTTATATGATTTTTTAGACACATGTTATGACTTTAATTCACAAGATGAATGAGATCAATCAGGAATGATTTCTTTTTCTGATCCAAATATTGATCATAAAAAAGTATTAGTTGCTTTAGAAATAACTAGCGATTTAGTCGAATTTGCAATCGAGAATGAAATTAAATTAATAATATGTCATCATCCGTTGTATACAAAAACTGTTGAAGACCAATTTTCACCTAATCATAACTTAGTTAAAAAATTATTTAATAGTAAAATTGATGTTATAGCAATACACACTCCTTTTGATAAAGACGTTAATGGTATGAATGTTGCATTGGCACAAAAATTAAGATTAAAAAACATTAAAAGAGTTAATGATAAAAATAGATATGTTATTTGTGGTGAATTAGTGAAACCTCAAAGAGTAGATAAATTTGCTAAGTTTGTAAAAGAAATGTTAAATAGTGATTTTGCTAGATATATGGATGCTTTTAAAAATCAAATAATTTCAAAAGTTGCAATATGTGGAGGATCTGGTGGTTCATTCATCTCTGAAGTAGCAGCCTCTCAAAATGCAGATTTATATATTACTTGTGATGTTAAACATCATGCTTGAAATGATGCATACGAATTAAAGATGCCAATCATTGAATTGAATCATGATATTGAAAATGTTTTTATAGCTATTATATCTAAGAAAATAAAAGATTATAATCCAAGAGCAGAAATATTTAAATATGTTTCTCATTTAAAGAGAATAATTATTCAATAATTTATTAATACACTATTATGCTATATATAGCATTTGCTTAAATCATAGTCTTTTTATACAATCACATTTTATTGTACTCCTTGTTTTAAAATTGTGTGGAAGTACAATTAAATACAAACTTCGG
>CASEPW010000026.1 GCA_949289925.1 uncultured Mycoplasmataceae bacterium | reverse complement strand
TATATATTAGTACAGTTATTAATAAAAATAGTAGGAGAATACATGAATAAAGTAACAATGCCAAAAATTATTAATTATTTTAATTATAAATATCAAGGAGATTGAGATTCAGTTTATGAAGCAATAGCTAATAAAGAAAAAATTGATTTAAAAAATTTAGATGATTTTAATACAACTGATAGTTCAATTAAATATATTTCAATTATTGATGAAAGATATCCAGAAAATTTTAAAGAAATATATATGCCACCATTAATTATTTATTATGCAGGAAATAATGAATTAATGAATAATAAAAATATTATTGCTTTATATGGTGAAATTGATCAAAAATCATTTGATAAAATAGCAAATATAAACAATATTTATGCATTAGAAATAAATAGAGAAAATATAAATTTTGTAAAAAAAAATAGAAACTATAAATTTATTTTAGTCGACTATAATAATTTTGATTTAATAAAAATAAATTCACTAATTAATGAAGATAATATTCTATATATAAGTGAAATTCCAAATAAATCAACTAAAAAAATTAACCAAAATATGGAGCGTTTATTATTAGGAGTTTCAAGAGAATCTGTGTTCTTTAATACTAATGATGAAAAATTTGAAAAGTATAAAATTATTCATGAATTTGAAAAAAGAAAAATGTATGTAATTGGTAATATAAATGAAAAATATTTAACCTATGCAAGTAAATATCAAATGAATTAACATTTAATATTTTATATAATTATATTGTGAAAATTTTAACTACAAATAAAAATGCAGATCGTAATTACGAGATAATAGAAAAATATGAAGCAGGTATTGAATTATTTGGTACTGAAGTTAAATCAGTTTCAAAGTCTAATTGTTCAATTAATGAGGCTTATGTAACTTTTATACACAATGAAGCTTATATTATAAATATGCATATTGCACCATATGAACAAGGAAATATCCAAAATAAAGACCCATATAGAAATAGAAAATTATTATTACATAAAAATGAAATTTTAAAAATCGATTTTCAACATAAGAAAGATAGATTAACAGTCATACCTATTAAAATTTATTGAAGAGGTGGGAAAATAAAAGTAGAAATTGCATTAGCAAAAGGAAAAAAACTTTATGATAAAAGGGAAGATATAAGAAGAAAAGATGATAAAAAAATATCATATTAATAAAAATTAATGGAAGCAATCCATTAATTTTTATTTATTATTTAAGCTAATTGATTTTAGTTTAAATCAAATTTTTTCAATAACACTAACATCATAACTAGCATTATGTCATTTATTTGAATCAAATTCTAAATTGAAACCTTGTGCAAATTCCTCTAATGATATTTCATCTGGATTATCAAACAATTTTAATGCTGTTGCAATATCAATAATATCAATTGTTGTATTCTTAAGTTGATTATCGAATATTTTTCATAATAACGGAAAATAAAAATAATTTCCTTTATATGAAATAATAGGATAATTTTCAATAAAGTCTTTTATTTTTATCTTTGCTTGCTCTAAACTAATTCCTTGTTTTTTAACAAGTGTTTCGGTAATTCTAGTTCTTTTTACAAAATCTTTAGGCAATTCAATTGGATCATGTTTAATAATAATATTTAATTTATCTACTAAATCATTGTCTATATATTTTCTTGCGGCAAATTGAACAACAACATTTGATTCTAATTCAAAATCAATTACTTCCATATCTAAAATTATAATTTTTCTATCCTTAAAAAGATTTTGAATCATATACATCCTTAAAAAATTAATTTCATTATTTCTTTAAACATAGAAAATTTATTTTCATTAATGTCTTTATTATAAGAAGCATGAGTAGGAATTTCAATTAATTTCATTTTAAAATGTTTAACCAAATAAACTATAGATGATATATTAATTGTAATTTTTTTATTTTCACTATAAGTTTTCATTGCATCTCAATTATATAATTTCATTACACAAGTAGCATCTGTTATTTTCTGGTGTGTCTTTAAATAAAATAAGTTAGATAGAATTATTTCTTTTTTTATATTTTTATATTGTTTATTTTTAACCAAAAATCTAGAAGTAGTAACAATATCATAACCCTTCTTTGCAAAAAAGAACATTTTTGCTATATCATCAGCATTATATAATCCGTTACCAGGGAATAATGCTACATATTTATATTTATTCTCAATTGCATAATCAATAGCAATTCTAATAGTATTATTAAATCCTATTTGATTTTCATTAATGATAAAATTTCATTTTTCTTTTTTACAGATTTCTTTTATATTGTCATTTGATGCATCATCAATTACTAAAAAATCATATGATCCACTTTTCTTTAATTCATTAACTGTTTTTACAATCGTATTAGCATTATTTTTACATGGAATTACAACTAGCAATTCATTAATTGATTCAAATGAATTAAAATCAATTGCTCTAGTTAAATTAGCTAAATAATCTAAACTATTTGTTTGTTGATTCATCAATATCTGCTGCACTTTCTTCAATATCTTCTATTTTATCTTCAACTGTTTCTAATTCAACAGCTTCTAAATTTGTTTGTACTTCTGGTAATTCTTGTTCATTTTCTTCTTCATTAGCTTTGAAAATAGCAACAGATTGAATTTTTTCTTTTTCTTCTAAATTCATTAATTTAACACCTGAAGTATTTCTTGAAATTTGAGAAATTTGTGCAATAGGAACTCTAATAATTTTTCCAGTTGTAGTTATTAATAATAAATCCTCATTACCATTACATAATTTAATTGATGCCAACTTACCAGTTTTTTCATTAATTTTTAATGTAGTAACTCCTTTAGCACCTCTATTAGTAAGTCTATACTCATTTCTATCTGTTAATTTACCAACACCTCTTTCACCAATAGATAATACAAAGTTTCCATCACTAGATATACCAGAACCTACTACTCTTTCTTTATCAGTTAAATTTATTGCTCTAACTCCTGCTGCAGTTCTACCCATATCTCTCACTAAATTTTCATCAAATCTAACTAATTTACCATTACTTGCACCAACATATAATTCACTGTTACCATTTGTTATATGAACAGCAAACAATTTATCTCCTTCTTTTAATGTAATAGCAATTTTACCATTTGCTCTAATACTTTCAAAATTTGATAAATTTGAACGTTTTGAAATTCCTTGTTCAGTAATAAACATTAAATAACCATTTTCATAACTATCTATTGGTAACATAGATAAAATACGTTCACCTTTTTCAATATTAATTATATTTATTGCAGGAATACCTTTAGATTGTCTTGAACCAACAGGGACTTGGTGTGCCCTAATACGATATACCTTTCCTGTTTCAGTAAAGAACAATAAATCAGTATGAGTTGTTGTAACAATGATTTTTTCTACATCATCATCTTCATTGGTTTTTAACCCTTGAACTCCAACTCCACCTCTTCTTTGAGTTCTATATGTGTCAATAGGTAATCTCTTTAGATAACCTCTTCTACTCATTGTAATAACAATATCTTGTACTGGAATTAAATCTTCATCATCTATATCAGCACACATACCATAAAGAATTTCTGTCTTTCTTTCATCACCATACTTTTCTTTTAAATAATCTAATTGATCACAGATTATTGAAATTTGACGAGATTTATTAGATAAAATGTCTTTAATATCATTAATTAGAATATTTAATTCTTCTAGTTCTTTTTCTAATTTTTCTCTTTCAAGTCCAGATAAAGATCTTAATCTCATATCTAAAATAGCTTTTGCTTGAATTTCAGTTAATTCAAATGAACTCATTAATTTTTGTTGAGCTTCGTCATTGTTGCTTGCGTTTTTAATAATATCAATAACTGCATCAATATTTTTATTTGCAATAGTTAAACCAAGAACGATATGTGCTCTTTCTTCTGCTTTTTTCAAATCATAAGTATATCTTCTTTGTAAAATGTCATATTGATGTTTTAAATAAACTTCCAACATTTCTTTCATATTTAGAATACGTGGAACACCATCAACAAGTGCAAGGTTGTTAACAGAAAAATTTGTTTGTAATTGTGTCATTTTAAATAATTTATTTAAAAGAACTTCAGGAACAACATCTCTTTTTGTTTCTATAATAACTCTTATTCCATCTCTAGAAGATTCGTCCCTTAAATCTGCTATACCATCAATTTGTTCTTCTTTAACTAATTCAACTATTTTATTAATTAAATTAGATTTATTAACCATATATGGAATTTGAGTAATAATAATTGCTGATTTATTATTATCTAATTCCTCAATTTCATATTTTGATCTAATTGTTACTGAACCCTTACCTGTATTGAAATAATCTAATATACCAGATTCACCAACAATTTCTGCTCCAGTAGGAAAATCAGGCCCTTTAATATATTCCATTAATTCACTAATTGTTATTTCTTCATTATTAGCTAATGCTTTTGCAGCATCACATATTTCACTTAATGCATGTGGAGGCATATTTGTAGCCATACCAACTGCAATACCACTTGAACCATTTGCTAATAAGTTAGGAAAAATAGAAGGTAAAACATTAGGTTCTTGTTCACTACCATCGTAATTATCAACAAAATCAACTGTGTCTTTATCAATATATTTTAATAATTCAGATGATATTTTTGACAATCTGGCTTCAGTATATCTCATTGCTGCAGCATTGTCACCATCAATAGATCCAAAGTTACCATGACCATCAATTAATGTATATCTCATAGAAAAATCTTGAGCCATTCTAACCATTGTTTGATATGCAGCAGAATCACCATGTGGGTGGAACTTACCGATAACTTCCCCAACTAATCTAGCAGATTTCTTATGAGGTTTATCATGCGTCATCCCTAAAATATATGCAGCATATAAAACTCTACGGTGAACTGGTTTAAATCCATCACGTGCATCTGGAAGTGCTCTTGCAACAATAACAGACATTGCATATTCCATAAAAGAATTTTCAAGTTCATTAGTTATTGTATGTTCTTTTACAATAGTTTTTGCTAACTGTTCTCTAATATCGTCAGCAGATAATCTACCTTTTTTTGCCATAATTATTTATCCTTTTTCCTTTCTATGCATCAATATTTTTTACATATTTAGCATTTTTTTCAATAAATTCTTTTCTTGGAGCAACATCATCACCCATTAATAAACTAAATTGTTTATCTGCCTTAATTGCATCATCAATAGTAACTTTTAATAAAACTCTATTTTCTGGATTCATTGTTGTTTCCCATAATTGTTCAGGATTCATTTCACCTAACCCTTTATATCTTTGAATTGAATATCTTGAATTTCCTATTTCTTCCTTAATTTGTTTTAATTCTTCATCACTATATGCATATCTAACTATTTTACCTATAGTTAATTTATATAATGGTGGTTGTGCAATATAAACATTACCATTTTGAATTAATTGAACCATATATCTATAAAAGAAAGTTAACATTAAGATTCTAATATGAGCACCATCAACATCGGCATCGGTCATAATAATAATTTTGTTATATCTTAATTTTTCAATATTAAATTCAGGACCTACTCCTGCACCAATTGCAGTAATCATATAAATTATTTCATCATTTTGAAAAATCTTATCAGTTTTAGCTTTTTCAACATTTAAAATCTTACCTTTTAATGGAAGAATTGCTTGGAATTCTCTTTCTCTACCTGTCTTTGCTGAACCACCAGCTGAATCCCCTTCGACTATATATATTTCAGAAATAGAAGGATCTCTTGATGAACAATCTGCTAATTTTCCTGGTAATGAATTTGATTCAAATGGAGATTTTCTTCTAGTAGCTTCTCTAGCTTCATGAGATTTTTTTCTAGCTTCCATTGCTAATAATACTTTTTGGACTAGAACTTTACCTTCTTCAGGATTTTCCAACATGAATTTTTCGAAAATTTCAGTAACAATTTCATTAACAAAAGGTCTAACTTCTGTATTACCTAATTTACCTTTTGTTTGACCTTGATATTGTGGATTAGGGTGTTTAATTGAAATAATAGCAGTTAAACCTTCAACAACATCATCACGAGTGATTTTATCATCACCTTCCTTCATGTATTTTCATTCTAATGCAAAACGATTAAACACTTTAGTTAACGCAAGTCTAAAACCTTCTTCGTGTGTACCACCTTCAATTGTATTAATATTATTACAGAATGAATGTAATGAATTATTGTAAGTTTTATTATATTGAAATGCAACTTCACAACGAACATTATAAGATTCATTAGTAGGTGAATTAGGTATTTTTGCCTTACCTTCTAGTTCGCCATAAACAATATCATTAATTAATGCTTCTTTATCTCTATTAAGATCTGTTACATATTCTTTTAAACCACCTTCAAAGTTTCAATCAAATTTGTCTCCAGTCACTTCTGAAATAAATTTAAATGTTATCCCTTTGTTTAAATAAGCCAATTCCTTTAATCTTTCTGTTATTTTAGATTGATTTCAATCATTTTTTTCCATTATTGTGAAATCAGGTAAAAATTCTATAATAGTACCGTGTTGCTTATCACTCTTACCAATTTGTTTTAATTCTGATAATGGTTTACCACCATCTCTAAATTCCATGAAATATTCATCATTATTTATACTTACTCATACCTTTAATTGTGAACTTAATGCATTAACTACAGAAGCACCCACTCCATGTAATCCTCCAGATACTTTATATGAGCTATTATCAAATTTACCACCAGCATGTAACACTGTTAATACTGTCTCAACACCAGATTTTCCAGTTTTTTTAATAATCCCTACTGGAATCCCTCTTCCATCATCTTCAACTCTAATTGAACCATCTTTTTTTACTGTAAGAGTTATTGTAGTAGCAAAACCTGCCATAGCTTCATCCACTGAATTGTCAACAATTTCTCAAATCATGTGGTGTAAACCTTTTTCATCAGTAGAACCAATATACATCCCAGGTCTAACTCTTACTGGTTGTAATCCCTCTAAAACCTCAAGACTATCTGCTGTATATTCACTAGCAGGTAAATCTATTTTATCTTGTTCACTCATTTAATTCTCCTTTACTTAATAGAATAAATAATTTCATTAATAATGATGTTGTCACCACTATATAATTTTTTACCTCTTCTATCTTCTAATTCGCCATTCACTAATACCTGATTATTTGCTAAGAAAAATTTTGCCTCATTCCCTAAACTAATAATCCCTTTATATTTTAGTAATTGACCTAAAGTAATATACTCTGTAGATATTTTTACTTCAATGATTTTATTACTCATAATATAAATATATTTATATTATATATTTGAAAATTAAAAAAAATACACTTTTTTTAATTAAAAACCTCTAAGTGGTAAAACCAAATGTTTTAAATTATCAATATCAATCTTTTTAATGATAATAGGGGAGTTTTGAGAAAGACTTAATTCTAATATATCATTAGGTTGATAAATCTTTAAAATTGAAATCAAATATTTGGTATTAATTGAAAAAATTATATTATTTCCATTAAATGTTTCTCATTTTGATGATTCATAACTTGACCCAAAATCAATAGATTGATATCTGATTTCAATTTTATTATCATCAATAGATATTTTAGCAATTGGAACTTTTTCACTTTGAACAAGTGTTAAACCGTGTTCTAACATATCTAGTAAATTTTTATTATTAATAGTTAGTATAGTATCATTAGTCTTCGAAAAATGTGGATATATCATAGGATAATTACCATCTAGATTTAATTTACCTAAAAGAATACAATTTTCTCAAATAAAGAAAATTTTATCATGACGTGCAAAAACTTCTATATTAGTAGTTGGAGCACAATCAATAATTTGTTTAATAATTACAGGTTCTAAAACAAATTTAAATGATTCATTATCAATATTTGGTAATGTGTAATATGATGCTCTAAAACTATCTGTAGAAAGTATATGAATTTTTTGATCATCACGCGTTTCAAAATGAATTCCTTGAATTATCATAGGCATAGATGAATCTTGTGATGAATGAACTGTTGATGATGTGTAATTATAAATGTCTTGCAACATAGATAAATTTATTGTCATTACTTTTTTAGAAACTTGATATTCATTAAAAGGTATTTCTGGATAAATAAGAGTTTCTACTAGGTTAATATTTGATTCAAAATTTATTGTTGAAATATTTAAAGTTTGATCAATTTTTTCAAAATTAATATCTTGAGCATTTAATTTGCTAATGATACCACTAAAGATTTTTGCCTTGATACAAAAAGAAAAATCATCATCTATTAAAATATTAGTAATTGTTTTTTTAATAGATATTTTTTCATTAGTAAAAATAAAATTAACTGCATTGTTGCTTGAATCTGTTTTTACTAATAACAATGAATATAATGCATTTATTGCATTATCTTGTGTAACACTATTTATTTGTTTTAAAAGATCATTAATTTTTGCTTTTTCAATTTTAAACTTCATATGTTTATTATAACATTTTAGTATAGTATTTTAATGTAATTAAAATAAGTTTTATTATTGAACTATAGAATTAATAAATTCTCAATCAATTAAATTTCAAAATGATTTAATTCATTCTGCTCTACGATTTTGAAATTTTAAATAATAAGAATGTTCTCAAATATCAATAACTAATAGAGGCTTTTTATTTAATTCTAGTGGTGTGTTATGACCAGATGTATTAATAACTTCTAATTTATTATTTTCATTCATTACTAATCATGTTCAACCTGATCCAAAATTTGTTTTAGCTTTTGTTTCAAATTCGTTAACAAAATTATCAAAACTACCAAAATCTCTAACTAATAAATCTAATATTTTTCCTTGGATTGGTTTGTAATTTTTAGTAAATTGTTCTCAAAATAAATTGTGACAGTAGTGACCTCCACCATTATTTCTAATACCAGTTTTAATGTCATTAGGTAATCTTTCTAAATTAACTAATAATGTTTCTAAATCCATTTCTTGAAATTCTGATGGTGCTTTAGCTAATAATTGATTTAAATTATCAATGTATGTTTGATGATGCTTTGTGTAATGAATCTCAACAGTTAATGCATCATAATGAGGTTCTAATTCATTGAATTCATATTTTAATTTAGGTAACTTATACATATTTACTCCTTATTTTTTATTTTTATTTTATCATTTTCTCAACAAATAATTTTGTTATTTTCTAATCTATAATGCTTATTATTTTTCAATTTTAAAAAATTTATTAAATTAAATATCTTATTAGCACTATTATTTTTTTCATTAAAATCTGATAACAAATAATAAATTAGATAATATTGTTTTGTTGGATTAGAATTAATAAAAAATTCATAGGTAAATTTTTGTTCTTTTCATTTTTTAAATGCTTTTATAACAGAATGATCTTTATATAAATTTTTCAAATTATACATATTAATTGTTCAATAAAAATGAAAATATTCTTTCTTATTTCATTCCTTAATTATTTTTCTAATTTTATTACGTTCATATATATCTAGTTCATTTGTATAATCAATAGCATACTGTATATTATTTTTTAAACAATATTTAAGTAAATTATCTTTTTTAATTTTGATAAGTGGTCTATGAATATTTAATGTCTTATATTGAGTATTTTTTCTAATCCCATAATATAGTGATTTTGATTTTTTATTTAATTGCATGTAAGCAGTTTCTAATCAATCATTATAATTATGTGCAATTAATAAATCATAATTTTGATATTTATTAGCAATCTCTACAAAAAATTCATATCTTATTTTTCTTGCTAAATCTTGAAAGTTAGATAAATCATATTTTTGATAAAGTTCATCTTCAACTTTCAAAAGATGAAATGCAATATTGTGATCATCACAAAATTTTTTAACTATTTCATTATCTAAATAAGATTTTTCTCTTTTGTTGTAATCAACACTACAAACTGCAATAATATTTTTGTAATATTTATGCAAAAGTGCCATTGAATCTGGCCCACCAGAAATTGCTGCAATATATTTTTTCATATTCCCCCTACTTTGATGATAAATTAGAAAAATCCACTACATTAACATGACTTAATTGTCTTGATAAATTATTGATTACTTTTGATAATACTTCTAGTTCTTGCTTAGAAAATTTAGATAATACATATTTAGCTAAATCCATATGCAGTGGTTTATTACCTATACCAATCTTAATTCTTTTAAATTCTTCACTACCTAAAACATTAATAATATCCTTAATTCCATTATGGCCACCCGATGACCCTGACATCTTATATTTGTAATCACCTATTTTAAGATCCTTATCATCATATATAATTAATATTTCATCTTTTTTAATTTTAAAAAAATTCATACATGCAATTACACTCTTACCTGATAAATTCATAAATGTATGAGGCTTTAATAATATTATTTTTGTGTCATTTATTGTAAGTATTGAATATTCTCCATCAAAATCGAAACGATTGAATTCAACATTATTTTTCTTAGCAAATGCATCTAGGAATTTAAATCCAATATTATGTCTTGTATTGTTATATATTTCACCTATATTTCCAAGGCCGACAATTAATTTAATCATTATGCACTATATCCAAATGTTTTTGAACTTTGTATTCTTTTGTTTTTAGCATATAATTCATAAGCAGTAATAATAATAATTAATGCTATAAATGTTCCTGCTATAATAACATATATAACTCAATCTAATCAATGAGCAGATGGTTCTAATGAATGAATTAAAATTTGATTTTGTGCAACTGGAACTAATATTTTTCCAAATTGATTTGCTAAGTTGCTTGGAACACCGGTGTTTGGTTTAATTGCAATAGATTCTTGTTTTATTGCAATTGTTACTTCATTAGTATCAGGATTAATATTAAGTTCAAACATATCTTCAATTGAAGGTTTATCATTTCCTACTACAACATTTTCAGGTAAAAAACCTTTTAATGCTTCAACAATAGTATCTAATATTTCTTGACCATTTTCTGCTATAACTTTATCGTATGTTTTGTCATTAATTAAATATTTTCCATCTAATTTTTCTTTAACTATTGTATTAATTTGATCAATAATTTGTTGTTGACTAGGAATTGGTTTTAAATTAACATCAACAATTGCAGTAGCATTTTCATTTCATGTACCATTAACATAACCTTTATATGTAACAGTTAATTTTGCAGTTAAGTTATTAATATCACTGATGAAATTATTATTTTCAGTTGTATCAAAAGTTATATTTTTTAATTCAGTAGTTTTTTGGTTTGCTGGTGCTGGCCCATTTTCTATAACAAAATATTCATTCATGTTGTTTTTTACATTATTTTCAAATCTTGTTAAACTTGCTTGATTAGGCCCATTAGTAACCTTTCAATCAAAAGCAAACTTCGATACATTGCCACCAAATAATAAATCAAAATTATTATCATTTCAATTAATTACTTTTTTGATAAACACAGTATTTAAATCTGTTGAATTAAATCTATTAGAAATTTTTATTTCTAAATTTGCTGTAATTTTATCAAGACCATCATTAGATGATTGATCAATATTTTTAAAGACAACCTTAATTTCATCTTTTCCTACTAATACAAATTCAAAATTTTCATTGTTAATTGCATCCCTTAATGTTTGTTCTAATGTTGAAGGAGCATTTGAAATTACAACCATTAAATCTCTTATTCTATTTAAGAAGTAATCTTTGGCTACACTCTTTTTAGAATTTAATAAATCTACTGCATCTTGTGCTGATAAAGTTTGATTGTTTAATTCTAAACCACCAAAATCAGATAATTGTAATGAACTGGTAGTAGTATTTTTATTATTAAAATTATAAATTATAATTGTTTGATTTATCATTTCTAAAGGATCATTTTTATTTCCTGATTGATTTCAAGAAACAAAATCAGCATTAATAATAAGTGCAGGTGTACCATATCTTAAACCTTTTGAAATTTGAATAGTAGATTCATCAATAATTTGTCCACCACCAGCTACATGTTCAGCTATTTTTTGTTCAGTTGGATAATTTTTCAATCAAACATTTGGATTATCTTTAAAACTTCTAATAAATTCTTGAACAAATGCATTATTACTTACAAATTCAAATACAAAAGCACTACTAACTAAACTTTGGATTCCTCCTGGTTTAGATGTTATTTTTAAGTCAATAACACGACCACTTGTAGGTTTTGTAGGAGCAAAAAAACCTTTTACATATATATTGAATGTTTTGTTCGCATATCCAAGGTCCATTTCATTTGTAGCTATTACTTTTGCGTTTCTAACTAATAATGAAATTTGAATAATACCTTCACTTTTATCTTTAAGAAGAATATTTAAACCTGAAATTTTTAAAGCATTAGGATAATTATTTAAAAATAAATTTTTATTATTACTAATATATTCAGATAATTTTTGTGGTAAAGTAGGATCATCCACTTGTAAAACTCTTAATTCTGGTACATTGTTAATATCAATTGCATTTTCAATTTGAATTCCTTTAGCTGATGTTTCAATTTGATTAAATGAGTTTGTATCATTTCCTCATTCACCTTTAATTGTTATTGAACATAGGATAGGATTTAAATTATCATATGGATTTAATGAAGCGTTATTTCAAGACATAAAATTACCTGAAACTGTAACACTATTTGTATTATATGAATAATGTAAATCTCCTTGAATAAAATTATCTGCAGTTTGAACTCTATCTTTTAAATTAACACCACTAGAAACAGTGTTGTCAAATCAACTATTCATATTGTCAAAAAGAATTTGCTTAATACTATTTTTATACTTACTTTCAAAATCAATTGTATATACTGTATTATCTAAACCAACAAAACCTGCTGCAACAGCTTGATTTAAATCTAAAGTTTTACCTACAATTGGAGTAGCAGGATCAAGAAAATGATTAATAACAAAACTAAATTGAATATCGCCTTTACCTGTCAAAGTACTTGCATCTTTTAATATTAAAGTAACTCTAATATTTTCTTGGCCTTCATTTTGAAAATTAATATCCAAAATATCATCTAAAGTTGCAACTTTAGAATAATTTTCAAAAATATTTGTAAAATTATCAATTATTCATTGTTTAACTTTATTTTGCACATCGTTTAAATTTTGAATCACTTCTTTAACAGTTAATAAGTTTATTGGATTAGATGTATCTATACCAGAGTTTACTACATTATCCTTAACTTTAGTCACCAAGTTAATTTTTGCATTAATATAAACTACAAATTCATTAGCTGAAGGTTCTTTATTCATTGTGTAATATTTATCATTAACAAAATAGTTAGTTAGTTTTGTACTAACTTTATATAATGCATCTGCTGATTCATTAGCTGATGATCTTGTTGGATATGAAGAAACTTTTTCTACTCTAAGAGAGTTATAATCTGTGCTTGCACTTGGATTGATTTTTTCAATATATTTTTTTGCTCATTCTTGCTTTTGGGCATCTGACATTGCATCAATTTCATTAATTGTTTCATTAACAGGGTTTATATTACGTTGAATAAATGTAGGACCCACAACAACTTTTGGAGCTTTAAATTTTATATTAGCAAAAGTTTTATTCCCTGCTTCTTGACCAAATTCATTGTAATGTTTATCTAATTTAATATTAGCTGTAATCATCCCCGTTCTGTTATCATAAAAAGGTTCATCTACAAATGAAACTACAGTATTAGGAACTGGGTTAACAATAACATTGTTTGATGGTTCATTAATAAATACTAGTAATTCGTCTTTTGTGTATTCATATGCATAGTCATGACCTGTTAGTAAATTCTCAGTTTTAACATGAGTAACTTTTGTAGCTACAGGGAATGCAAAATAATTGATTGTAAATGTTTTTGATGAATTTACTAGTTCATTATTATCATTATAATATTTGTCAATATTAAACTCTACATCAACACTTTCTGAACCATTTAAAGTAATATTGCCAACTGTAATAGTAGCACCATTTGGTGGATTAACTTTTGACATTATTAAATTGATAACTGCATCATCTGTTTTATTAACCACTATATATTGTTTAAATTTTTCAGCCGTATTATATTGCATAAAACTATCATCAAATAAATATGCATTATTGTAATAAATTTCTGTTTCACCTAAAACAATTGGTGCATTTGATGCATGGATAGTTATTTTACCTGGAAAATCAAGTGATGAAATTAAAGCTAAAGGACCTATAGCATTTTTAACATTAATTGAATCTATTGTAATTTCTTTATTAATGTTATCGTAATGAACATTACCTAAAGTTATTTTAGATTTATTAATACCATTTGCTAAATTAATTAGTATATTATTAGTTACTAAATAATTACTTGGATCTGTTCTTAATTGATTAACAATATCATCATAACTATTTTGTGAATCAACATAATTATATGTTAATAATTTAGTAATACCTTTACTAAGGCCTGAAGATTCATTAAAATCACCTTCATAAATATTTGCTAAAATACTATTTCCATTAGATGATTTTTTATATAAAGAAAAGTTAACAAATAATGTCCCTTCTTCCCCATTTGCTAAAGCTTTGATATCTCTAATTTCATACACTCTATTATCTATAGAATCTATACCATCAAATAAATATGATAAATATTTAATCATTTCTGCTTGGCTTGTAGGAGAAATATTATTCAACACATATGCAATTTCTACTGGATTATTACCAACAAAAGCATCTGAAATTTTTCTTTTTGCATCAATAGAAGGAACATCTATTAAAGGTGATATTCCATTTCTAGTTGACATAATTTCTTGATTTTGTTTTTTTATATTTGTTGATACAGTTGAAAATATAGTAGGAAGACTAATCAATGAAATAACTAACGATGATAATAATAATTTTTTTCCTTTTATTTTCACACTTTCTCCACATATATTTTGTGTATTTAATTATTTATTTTCTGAAGCTAATTTTTTCTTGTAAATTTCTCTTGAAATAAATGCGGCTAATAAAATTATGAAGAATGAAGCAAAGATTGTAATGATAATTCAATCATTGTTTGTTTTTCTATTTAATGTTTCAGCATTAACATAGTTATCACTTGATCCTTCTCAAACAATTTGCATGTTTGTTACAACTTTCTTTGTAGCATTGAAGTCAATTTTTACTTTAACTACATAGTGAGATACAAATGAATTTAATGTATTATTTAAATAAACTCCATTAAATAAGAAATCAACAAAAGCAACTTTCACATTTTGAGTTTCTTGTTTTGAATCTAATGAAGCACTTGTAATAGCTATTGCTTCATTTGTAGTAGGAGTGAATCCTCCAGTAAATGTTAAAATATTTGAATATTTAGTATTGTCTGCAATATAAGTTTCAATTCCTTCATATGTTAAATCAGCTGGCATAGTAGATGCTACTGTAGGATTTGTTGCTTGAATATTAACTATATATTTACCAACACTAACAGTTTCAACAACTTTAGAACCTGATGGAGTAGTAACAATTATGTTTACTAAAATATTGCCTTCATCTGTTGGATCTAAATTAGCATTAGAGAATTTTAAAGTTAATCCAGGATAAGTTGTTAAAATACCATTATTTGTAAAGTCACTTATGTTAGTAGTTAAAATACTATCAATATTTGTTTTATTTGCTACATCATTAAATTTTTTGATAGCTTCTTGAACTGTTGCAGTTGTTGCTACTACACTATTGAATAAATCTTTTGAAACTGAACCTTTTAAATAATCAACAGATGTAGGTGGAGTTGATTCTCTAAATTTGAAATTAAATGAAACTTTGTAATTTGAAACTTCAGTATTGTTTACAAAGAATTTAGGGAACGTTAAAGTTATTACTGCTTTACCTGAAGTATTATCTCCAACTGCATCAATATTTAAATTTTCAGGGTTAGTGAAATCTGTACCATAGATATCAACACATGCACCATTAATAGCAGTGTGAAGTTTTTCTAATTTTTCTTTTGATGTACCTAATGCTTTAAATTCATTAAGTGTTAAATTGAAGTTTTCATAACTTGTTGTTGTAACTTTTGTATTAGCATATTTTGCAGTAGTTAAACTAAATTCATAACCTGATGCTCATTTTGAATCTTTTGATGCTGTAGCTAAATCATTATTTTTAGCTATTACTTTTGCATTAGTGAAAGTTGTAATATTATCATTTGTAGTAGTTGAATCATATTTAAATTCAAATGTAAATTTAGATATGTTAACAGCAGTAGTAATTGCTGCTCTCATATTTGTTGGAATATTTGCAGCATTTGCCATAACAACTCTATTAACTTCATCAACAATAGCTTGTTTATAATCATAAGCATCAACTTTGGCAGCATTATTTACTGATGTATTTAATTGCCCACCTGATAATGTAGTACTAATACCATTAAAAATAGAATTTGCTGCAAAAGGTTTGAAACCTCTAATTGTAGCTCTATATGTAATAGCATTTTGATCTTGGTTAGCAGCAGTTTGTGTTTTAACTTTTCCTCTAACATAGAATTTAGATAATTGGTAATCAACAGTAATAGTACCAGCAACATCATCAACAATTGGAGTACCAACTATAAATGTTTTAGCATCTACACCTGCAAATTCAGTAGGTAAATTTTCAAAATAATTTTTAGTAGCATTATTATCAACTATTTCTTTAGCAATAACTGTAGCTTTATCACTTGTATAATCTGAAGCATATACTGTATTTTGTGTTCCTGATAAATCAACAACAACAGATTTTTTTTCTACAGTTCATTTATTGATAGTTAAATTTGTAATTGTGAATGCAAACCATGCATCGTTTGTTGTACCACATGGTGTTATTGAGTTTTTAAGTTTAACTCTAACATCCATTGATTCTTCAACATTTTGATCATCATTAGTGACTTGCATATCTAAAATATCAGCTGCTTGACCTGTTCCTGTATAATTTTTAAATATTTCTGATTCTTTAGTAGCAATTCATGTTTTTAAATCATTAAGAGCTTGTTGATCTTGTAATTCTGTAAAATCTTCTTTTACATAATTTGTTTTAATTGTACCATCTGCTGGAATACCACTTTGCTTAACAGTTTCTTTAACATCAGTTACATCATTTACATTTGCAACTAATCTAATTGTTTGAGTTAATTTTTCTCCACTAATTTTTGCAGAGTATGTAATATCATTAGCAATATAATTTGTTACTTCAACTACTACATCATAAACTGCACAAGATGAATCACTAACTTGACTATTTGAAGATGAAGCACTTTTTTTAGTAATTGTTTTTATTTCTAATGCAGATGCTGGATTAGTAAGTCCATTAACAACTTCAATATATTTTTTTGCCCATACCTTTCTATCAGATTCTGATTTTGCGTCAATTTCATTTATTGTTTCAGTAATAGTTGTAGTA
Organism: uncultured Mycoplasmataceae bacterium; assembly: GCA_949289925.1. Classification (GTDB taxonomy): domain Bacteria; phylum Bacillota_I; class Bacilli_A; order Mycoplasmatales; family Mycoplasmoidaceae; genus Mycoplasma_L. The sequence continues at coordinate 357 of CASEPW010000026.1, read as the reverse complement.
TTACGTTGAGCATATGTAGGCCCTACAACTTGTTTTGGAGCCATAAATTTAATGTTTGAGAAATCTTTACCATTAGATTGTTCAACACCATTTTCATCATAATATTTATCTAAGTGAATAGTAGCTGTAATCATACCAGTTCTATTGTTACATTCTGTAATAATTACAGTAGCACTAGAACCTGCAACAGGATTAATAATAACATTATTAGCACCTACATTTACAAATGATTGTAAATCTTGTTGAGAATATTGGTAAGCATAATCTTTATTTAAAACACTTAATGAATTTTCAGTTTTTACATATGTAACATTACTTGGCACTGGGAATGTATTATATGTAATTGTAAATTGTTTT